>JAPDPQ010000011.1 GCA_034506395.1 candidate division KSB1 bacterium
ACCAGAGACCATCTCGCACCGCATAATAAAATTGATAAAATCCTGATGGAATCAGGCTCAAGACCGTCATCAGCATCAGACCGCCATTCAAGCCCCAGAAACTCCATTTCAATAAGCTATCCGACCAGGCGGCTTTCTTGAAAATATGCCTGACCGAAAACAGCATCAGGGCAATGGCCAGCAAGCCATAGACGCCGAACAATGCCGTATGCCCATGAATCGGTGTGGTGTTGATGCCTTGGATATAATAGAGCACAATCGGCGGATTGATCAGAAATCCGAACACCCCTGCGCCCAACATGTTCCAGAACGCCACCGAGATGAAGAAATAGATGGGCCATTTGTAAGCAAACGCCTGACCGCCTTCCCGAATGATTTTCAAATTGTGCACCGCCTCGAACGCCAGCAGAGTCAATGGCACCACTTCCAATGCCGAGAACACGGCACCCAGAGCAATCACGGGCGAGGGCGATCCTGACCAGTAGAGATGATGGAACGTGCCGATCACGCCGCTACCCAGGTAGAGAAAGATGCTGAAATAGACCGTGTTCAGAGCGAACTTTTTGCTCACCGCTCCGATGTGCCCGAGAATGAACGCCATGAACACCGTGGCAAACACTTCAAAGAAGCCTTCTACCCAGAGGTGGACGACCCACCAGCGCCAGTACTCGGCTTCAGAGAGGTGGCTGCCCTTGCCGTACATCAAGCCCGCCATATAAAACAGCGGAATGGTGACGGCGCTGTACAGCAGCATATGCGTGATGCCACCCCGATCGCTCTCCTTGCCCAGTGCAGGCCGAATCGCCCGAACCACCAGAAACAGCCAGATAATCATGCCCGCAATCAACAGCAACTGCCAGACCCGACCTAACTCGATGTACTCATATCCCTGATGCCCTAATAAAAAGTTATTGGCGTTCATCCTGCCCGTGACCGAGAGCCAGGTGCCCACCAGCGTTCCGCCCAAAACCACAGCGACCGCACCGAACAAAATCCACGTGAGCAAGCCCTGTTTCTTCGGCTCTTTGCCGATGAACGGACCGATGAACAGTCCCGCTGCCAGAAAACAGGTGGCGATCCAGAAAATGGCCAATTGCAGATGCCAGGTGCGGGCGATGGCATAAGGCAAGAACGACCCCAATGGAATGCCATAAAAGCGAGTGCCCTCCACCGTGAAATGGCCGATAATTGCCCCCAATCCGATCTGCGCAATCAGCAGCAGGCTGGCGACCAAAAAGTATGGGATCGTCGCCTTCTGGCTGGCGGTCGGATTTGGTTCTTTGAAATCCGTTAACAGCTTTGCCTCGTAATCCTGATCCCGCAGGTAGCGTAAATAAACGAACAGCACCACAGCGATGGCCAGGATCAGCAGGATCACGCTCAGGATCGACCAGATCAATGCATCGGGAACGGGCCGATTGCCGACCAATGGATCGTAGGGCCAGTTGGTGGTGTAGGTGTAATCTTTATCGGGCCGATTGGTCCCTGCTGCCCAGGCGAGCCAGGCGAAGAAGGCCGTGAGGATGCGCCCTTCCTCGGCCGTGCGCACGATGCCAGGCTGCAAGCCCATGCGTTCGTTGCCGTTCTGAAAGAGCTGGGTGTAATAATTGGTCAATGCTTTGAACGCATCGGCCTGGTTCTGGGTGAAAATCAGTGTTCCATCATTCGCATTATAGCGATTGGTCTTCACCTCCTGCTGCACCAGGGCGCTCAAGTTGGCTCGCGTCACCTGATCCAGCGCCTCGAAATCCTGCTGCGAAAATGCCTCCGCCTGCGCCACATCCAGATTGTGATACCTGGCCGCAATAAATAATCCCAGCCGATGCAGATAATCGGCTGACCAGTCTGGCGCCAGGTACGAGCCATGCCCCCAGATCGTCCCGATATGCTGCCCGCCCCGGCTGAAGTAGTAATTTTGTCCGTTGATAATGTCTTTGCCCGTGAACACCACCTCGCCCGTTTCCGTTTTGACAACTTCAGGAATGGGCGGCTTTTCTTTTTTGATCAAATAGCCACCAAAAATCAGTACACCAAAAGCGAGAACGAGTAAGAACAAAAGAATTGCACGTAGTTTAGGATTGGTCATTCAGTTTCCTCCCATGAAAGTTGAATTAAGTTTATGAATCGAACATAACCGTCATCAGCGAGATGACACTCACTTTGGTATTTTATCTAGCTACGATAATCTAATGATTTATTGGGCAAGAGTCATTGACAAAAGTCAATTGGGATGAACTTTGGATGTTTTATGATTCAAATTGGCTCATCAGATAATTCATTAACCAGAAACGATCTTTTTGGGTTAGTGGATTAACCAAAAAGCTGCTATCTCAGATGCCATCCATCCGCCAGTCGACGGAACGAACTTATGGCGGAGTTGACAGATAAAATCATTATCGCTTATGTCCAAAATGGCGGTAATCTTGAACGATCGGTTAAGCAATGACTTCAGGACAAAAAGGACGTCCGTACATTTAATGCTATAGAAAATTCTGTTTTGAATGACGCAGACACAGAGGGAACAAAAAAGGTACTCAAGAGCCCGATTTGCTGCACCTCGCAGGTAAAGCACATCTGACAAAATGATTTTGAAGAAAAGACATGTATCATCATTACCACCACACCCAAATCGGCTATCTGACGATTATCGTGTTTGCTGTCTTCTTCATTTTATTGGCGGGTGTTATGGCGATCCACGGCCTCAATTGGATTGGCTTTACCGTAATGATGTTAATGGTAATCGATCTAGTGCTCTTTGCCTCATTGACGGTAACAATTAACGCCGACGTGCTAAAGTTACATTTTGGCGCAGGCTTCGTCCGAAAGACTTTTTTATTGAAATATATTATCTTCTGTCAGGTGGTCAAAAATCCCTGGTACTATGGCTGGGGCATTCAGTGGACGCCGCATGGCTGGCTGAAGAGCTTTTCGGGCACTCATGCCGTGGAGAGCACGTTGAGAAATGCCAAGAAATATCGCGTCGGTACAGATGTTTTCAGCGAATTGAGTCAAGCAATTCGGCAAGCAATAAAGGGCGATAGAAAATGATCTTCATTGATTCGTCTGGCTTCATGATTCGTGCTTGATTTTTTAGGTGAGCAACATTTGCAACCAAATGATAGACTCAGATGTCGCCCAATCACCATCCTTTTAGTTGGACGACATCTGATGTCATTCTTACCTGCGAGTTGGTAGCTCAGTTTGAACTGGATTTCATCAATTCATTTTTACGTAGAATAAGACACTAATCAACTCAACAGCTTGATACGTAACCTCATCGCAGCATAATAATCTTCTTTATTGCTACAAAATTTTCTGCCTGCATCCGTACGAAATAGACACCGCTGGCTGCGATGGACTGGAGATAATCTTGGCCATTCCAGACGACGGTATGCGAGCCAGCTTCGATGCCACGGTTCATCAGAGTTATCACATCACGTCCCAGCAAATCATAAATTTTGATACTGACGTGAGATGATTTGGGAACGCCAAAAGGAATCGTTACTGAGGCATTAAATGGATTCGGATATGGCGCATGGAGGCGGAATTCTGTTGGTAATTCGGTCTGGTGTTCTATTCCCGTAGGACTCTGCTCGATAATCTTAATGAATTGATTCGGAGCAATATTGGTCAATTTCTGCACGGTACCGCTCGGCCATTGAACGATGATCGAATCCACCATGGTGGCATTGGCGAGCCCGAATTCCACATCAAGGCTGTTTTGCCCGCTAAATCCCCCGCTGGTTTGGGCTGATACCTGGTGCAATTGCCACATTGGCGCGCCATCGATAATCGCCCTTGCTTTTACTTTGGCACCAATACCAGCAACATTGTTTTTCGCGCCAACAAGCTTAATATTAATCCAGCGATTGCTATTACCCGTGTTTCGGTAAAGAAAACTCTGTTCATTGAAGTTCGCGACGAACAGATCCAGATCACCATCACTATCGATGTCCGCCCAGGCGGCACCCTGCGAGCTGCCTGTATTATGAGTAATTTTCTCTTGCGGGCTGCGCTCGAACAGGTCATTGCCGAGGTTACGGTACAGCCGATTTTTACCTTCAAAATCGCTTACAAATAAATCAAGATCGCCATCAAAATCAAAATCAATCCAACTGCTGCCAGTTGATTTACCAGTATCAGTGGCGATGGGGCCATCGATGATTTTGACGAAGCCACCCGCATCATTTTGGTAGAAGAAATTCTGGCCATCGTAATTCGTGATGAACAGATCGAAATCGCCGTCATTATCAAAATCGCCCCAACTGCAGCCGACTGAAGGGCCCACGTCAGTGGTAAATGGCGGCTGCTGGATGCGCAGCATCTTGCCATTGCCCTCGTTGCGATAGAGAATATTTTTTTCATTATAATTCGCCACAAACAAATCGAGATCACCGTCATTGTCATAATCCGCCCAAGCGGCCGCACGAGAATTTAGCGCTTCTTGAACGATCTCTCCCTGGGTTATTTTAGTCAATACGCCCTCGCCTTTGTTGTGATAAAGTAGATTTGGCCCACTCTCGGTAGCAACGAACAAGTCGACCAGTCCATCATTATCAAAGTCACCCCAACTTGCAGCGGTTGCCTTGACGCGATCTTTTAAAATATCCCCCTGTGTCACCTGCAAAAATTCCCCGTTGCCTCGATTCAAGTAAAGGGCACCAGGTACCTCTTCATTCGCCACGAACACATCCAGCCATCCGTCGTTGTTGACATCAGCCCAAGTGCTGGCAGTGGAACGCATATTCTCTCGTGTGAGCGAATGGTTGCTTGGGGCCGTAAATATACCATTGCCATTATTTAGAAATAGCTGATTTTGCCCGCTTCGTGTGGTCACCAATAAATCCTGATCCCCATCGTTGTCTATATCGGCCCAACTGGCCCCAGTGGCGAATTTCGTTTTGGTTACCAGGCTGGCTTCCTCGATCGCAAAATCGGTGGCATCCTGTTCCCGCAATAGCAGCCGTTGGTTTACTGGCAGATTGGTGAGCACCAGCCGCGGACTGGCTGGCCATTCCACCACCAAACTGTCGATGAACATCGCTGTCCCCAATCCGAATAATTGCTGGAAACTATTCTGGCTGCCTTTACCGCTCTGGGCTGTGATCTCACGGCTTTGCCAGATCGGGTCGAGCTTTTCGAACGATTTTGCTTTGACGCGAATTCGAGTACCAATTGCTGATTTGTTCGATTTTGTTCCAATACATTTTATCAGCAGCCAGGAACGGTCATTGCCATTGTTTCGGAACAAAGCTCCGTTTCCACTACTATTGGGAACGAACAAATCCATGTCGCCGTCATTGTCGATATCTGACCAGCTCGCGCCAAAATGAGAGCCAGGGGTCAGAGTAATTGGGCTGGGCTGGCTACGAAATAGCACATTGTCTGGATTCCCGTCGTACATTTGATTGAAGTTGGAATTTACAATAAGCAGGTTGAGAAAGCCATCGTTGTCTGCATCAGCCCAAACGCTGGAGCGAGAATCCGCTTCATCATTCGCTACATCGCCCTGAGTGATGCGAGTGAACACACCATTGCCGTCATTGCGATAAAGTTTGCTCTTCCCGCTTTTAACAACAAAAACGTCCAAATCGCCATCGTTGTCATAATCGCCCCAACTGCACCCCTTTGATGCAGTAGCCTCAGTGACCAACTCACCCGTGCTGATGGCGCTAAAACCGAAGTTGGGTGCGCCAAGATTGCGATATAGCACGTCGGAACGATCTTCATAGGTCACGAACAAGTCGAGATCACGATCGTTATCAAAATCCACCCAGGCGCAGCCGGTAGCAGAACCGAGCTGCGTAGCGATGGCTCCTATCGTGATTCGCTCGAACTGTCCACTCCCGATATTGCGATAGAAAAAATTCTGTGCATTACTACCCTGATTGGATACAAACAAATCGAGATCGCCGTCGTTGTCATAATCGCCCCAACTGCACGCGGTAGAATTGCCAATTTCAGTCGCGGGGGATCCAGTATTTATGCGAGTCAAGGCAAAATTTGGATAGCCACCATTCCGATAGAAAAAGTTAACACCGCCAAGATTAGTCACATAAAGATCAAGGTCGCCATCATTATCATAATCTCCCCAACTGCCAGCGGTGGACTTCCCGGCGTCACTCATCACAGGACCAGTAGAGACTCGAGCAAAACTGCCGTTACCGAGATTGCGATATAAGGCATTATTGCCGCCATCGTGAGCGAGAAATAGGTCATCCAATCCATCGTTATTATAGTCACCCCAGGCGCTGGCGGAAAAACCGTTGGCAGCTGCCAGATCCCCACCACTAGTCTTCACAAATAGGTTGTTTTCAGCTATCTCAAAGACAGTCACTTGCTGATTGGCAGCGATATTGATGAGCTTGGTGATACGCTGGCTGGGCCACTGTACGATCAGGGAATCGATAGTGGTGGCACTGCCCAGTCCGAAATGCGCTACCATGCTGTTTTGTCCCTTTCCAGTTTGCCCAGTGATTTCCCGAATCTGTCGGCGCAAGTTGCCCAGTCGGTAATGAACGTGCAGTCGGGCACCGATACCAGAGAAATTCGATATGACGCCGTGCAATTTCACTTCAAGCCAATTATTGCCGTTGCCCTTATTGCGAAACAGGATGTTATTCTCGGTCTCAGAAGTGCCGACCACACCATTAGCAATGAGCAAGTCGAGATCGCCATCGTTGTCATAATCTCCCCAGGCAGCGCCGTTGGTGAAATCATCGGTAGTGGTAACGGCGCTCAATTCAAAGCGAGAAAACGTGGAGAAACCGCTATTGATGTAAAGGAAATTGGGGCCTTCATTACCAACGAATAAATCCAAATCGCCATCGTTGTCGAAATCGCCCCAGGTGCAGGTTTTGGAATTGCCCGCATCCTGCCCAGGCAGAAGGTTTGTAATGCGCGCAAAAGTCTCGTTGCCATTGTTGCGATAAAGGAAATTCGGCCCGTCATTGGCGACAAACAGATCCAAATCCCCATCATTGTCATAATCACCCCAGGCAGCAGCATTGGAATTGCCTCCATCGGTCACGATGGTTCCAGTGGTCATGCGAACGAGATTGACGTTTGCGCCGCTCTTCACCACCTTGTACAGCAAATTATTCTGTCCGTAGTTGGCGACAAAGAGATCAGGGTACCCGTCGTTATTGAAATCCCCCCATGCTTGACCGCGCGAATCAAAATTGCCATCAATCAAATTTGTGGTTAGAACTCCAGGGATAATTTGCCCATAAAGCACATTCTTTCTGCCAGCAGCAAAGGCCGAACCACCAGTAGTTACAAATAGATCAAGTTGATGGTCACGGTTCCAATCGACCCACGACGTGCTGGTAACCTCAGTGGGATCGGGATTAGGAATGACCGTGCTGGTGGCATCCGTGAATGTGCCATTGCCGAGGTTGCGGAGTAGCTTGGTGAACACGCCCCCAACAAATAGATCAAGATCGTTGTCGCGATCAAAGTCGCCCCAGGTCGAAGCGAAGGATTGAAACGGAAAGCTGCCGATCGAGGTGGTAGAGACATCGGTGAAGCCACCGGCGCGATTATTACGATAAAGGCGCAATTGCCGTTCGGTGGGATGTTCGCTGGTAAGCGCCAGGTCGATATGATCATCGTTGTTAAAATCTCCCCAACTGGCTCCAGTGAAAGTGCCTTGATCGTTAGTGAACGGAGCGGTTGCAACGACCGAAAATTGAGAATCAATGAAAATTTTAAAAGCGGCATTGCTTTCATCCATGATATCCTGATTTTGGGGATTGATCACTCGCACCAGCGCTGAATCACTACCAATTGTGATTGTGGTTGGCACACGCCAGCGAAAGTTGCCAGTATTGGGCACGTTGTCGGAAATCCGACGCCAACTTCGGCCATTATCGAGCGAAAACTCCAACCGCACATTGTCGGGATTGGAAAAGCCATTGCCAACCCAACGAATTTCATAGGCTGCACCGACTGCATACTTCTCCCCTCCATTGGGTGAAGTTAGCGTTAGTGCCGAGAGCGGCAGATCGGCTCGAAACACTGAACGGCCATGAGTTGCGACATATAGAACTCTTTTGGTTTGATCCCATGCATAATCGAAATCCAGCGCTGGCACGACGGGCATCCCATCGGAGTCTCGTCGCCAAAAGATACCCCCATCGTTAGTTGAATACACGCCAAGATCATTGGCGACATACATGACGAGATTATTTGGAAAATGCGGATCAATGAAAAGATCACTGTGTGGCACGTTAGGCAGATTGCCAGAAATATTAACCCAGGTCTCTCCAAGATCTGGAGTTCGAAAGATTTTCTGGCCATCAAAAAAGCCCCCGATCACTGCGAACATGGTGCTGTCCTTGTGTGGATGTGTGACGACGCGAGTGACAAAACGATCTGGTAAACCAGCACTGCGATTGGTCCAATTAAACCCACCATCGGTGGAAACAAAGACTCGAGAGCTGGCTCCCAAAATCATGTGATGCGGATTGATGGCGCTTTGGGCCAGGGTTTGAATCACCGCCCCGGCAGTATCCACAGCCGAACCAGAAATTGCCACCCAATTGTCACCACGATTGGTCGTGCGATATACGCGGTTCGTGGCTGTATAAAGAATGGCGGGATTGGTGGCATGCATGAAAAACGGGGCAAGAAAGATCAGTTGGCGTTCATCTTCTGGAATGCCGTTAATGATGGGAAGTCCAAACAAATCCATTCCAATGAAATTGAAGCCATCTAGGCCATTAATGCTTTTAAGAAGCAAGACATTTTGGACGGAAGCATAAACGATATTTGGATTGGTCGGGTCGAAAAAGCACTCGAATCCATCACCAGTGCCAAGCATGTTCCAGCGTTGAACACTGCCAGCATTCACATTTCTTCGGGCAACAATCCCATTGTCTTGCGTGCCACCAATGACCATATCGACATTATTCGGATGTGCCGAAATGCGATAAAATTGCAATGTATTAATACCGGCATTCCGGTGTTCCCAAGTCACACCCTTATCGCGGCTGCGGTAGATGCCACCATCGCAGCCCACGTAGATAATCCTTGGATCCGAAGGCGAGTAGGCTATGGTATGATAATCGACGTGCATCGGGCTATCCCAAGCAGTAAGCATGGGCAACTGGCGTACCACCTCGAAGTCCTTTCCGTTAATGGTACGGTACAATTCGACATTGCCAACATAAACTTCGTCGCTATTTTGCGGATTTGCAGCAATGCAAAGATCATAGCCACCCTGATCGACTGCTCCAAGACCGTAATTCCCGCCCAATTCGCTGGCAATCTGCTGCCAGCTACTGCCATTATCGGTGGATTTGAATACACGGGTATTGCCACTGGGGCTGAATATCACAGCATACAAGATCGAAAGCGAGCCACCAGGTATGGAAAGATGAATCCGACCAATCGAGCTGCTGGCAGGTAAACCCTGGCTGCGCCGCGTCCAGGTTCGGCCGTTGTCGGTGGAGTGCCAAACGCCGCTCGAGTCATTATTAGCGCCACCAATGGCAGCGAACACCTGCCCAGCGCGATTCGGATGGGGAACAACATCGAAGGCATCATTCAGGCGGAGCGTTCTGGTCCATGTGACGCCAGCATTATTGCTAACCCAAATTCCTTCATTACCAGGATTTCTGAAAAAGCTATAACCGCTCGCTAACGCGGCATAAATAATATTTGAATTCACAGGATCAACCCGAAGAGCGGCGAAATGGGTCTGCAGTCCGAAAGCGTTGGTGGGCTCATTCCAGGTTTCGCCGCCATCAGTAGATTTAAATAAGCCCTTCCCATCATAAATCACATCGTTGAAACCAAAGCGCGCCTCGCCGGTACCGGCATAGACAATCAGTGGATTTTTTGGATCGATGGCGATAGCGCCGAAGGTGAGTGACTCGAGATTCTCGCCGAGCGCGGTCCAGTTCTCACCTCCATCGGTAGTTTTCCAGATGCCACCAGCCGCTGCACCCATGTAAACAATATCGGGGTTGGTGGGATGGATTGCCACCCCCCGGACACGACCGCTGGTCACCCCCCATCTGTCAGGCAGTGCATTGACTCCATGCGGTCCGACGGTTTGCCATCGCACCTTACTCATTTCTACGGCGCTTTTTTGTAGTCGCACTTCGCGAATCACTTTATCGCGCTCAGCCCAGTAAATATCTAATGGAATGTTTCCATCTGGTTCTTGGCGCTGTTGATTGAACCATTCCACCCGTTTATAAGCTTTGCGCTTTTTAGCATATTCGGGTACTTGTTGAAGCTTTTCGTTCTTTTGTGCTGAATTGTCCTTATTGACCATCGCTAATGCAAAAAGACCAAATAAGATCATAATAAATTTCTTCATAATACCCTCTTTGCTTATTAATAAGTAGATTTCTGTTTACCTTTTTTATGAGAGCCTTTATTCATGCTAAATATTATCTGGCTTATTCATGAATTTCATTTGATCAATTATGCAGCAAATTTTCGATGCCTTATTGATCTCTGAACTGAATGAATTTCATGAAAGCGTATTTTGAGTAGAGTTGGATACGATAGGCTAAAGAATCTTGGTTCGATTTACTTGGGTTATACAATACACCTATCGGCTAAGGCTCAAGAGGAGGGGAAATAGTTGGTGTTCTCTGATCTTCAGGTCGGTTGTTTCCCAAGAAAAGGCGTTTGCCCTGCCTAAAAATTGCCGATCTGCCCTTGATTGAATGGCAGGTATCGCGAGCAAGAATATTGTACAATCCAGTTTAACTTATTAAGCATGTTTTCTCGATTCATTCGAGCTCATTAAGTAAACGGCATCATCGAGCTCTTCATCTTTGTCTTACGTCAAAAATTAAACGGCGGCAACCCAGATGGATTGCCGCCGCGCGGAGGGAGTAAGGCTCTACCGAATGAACTTATATCCAATCAGAACCGCCCAGTTGTTCATGCCCATCGATTCGCCGCCTGATTTGCGGGAGACGATATGATAGGTGAACTCGGCGAAGATGCCTTTATCATTGATCACACCACCGCCCAGATTGAAGCCGATCGCTGGATCGATATCTGCGGTTTGCGATTCACCATTAGATTCGACTTTCGCATCGCCTATATAATAACCCAATCCAGCTCGAGCAAACGGCTTGAATTTACCCTGACCAAAGTAGTACTTGCCAAAAGCACCAATAATGGTCTGGCTAAATGTGGTAGTGACCTTAGTATTATAAAATTCAACTTCAAATTTGTAGCCAGTTAGCGCTAGATTCAGTTCAGCGCCCGCTTCCAAAGCAGGAGTTACTTTGTAGCCTACCTGTACGCCCAGCGGTATGGTGCCAGCAGCGCTCTCCTGATTTTCAAAAGCACTCATCCCATATCCTGTCAAAGCGGCCACCGTGAATTGCGATTGTCCAAAAGCAGTCACTGCCATGAGAAGACTACCGATAATCAGCGTCATTTTTACTTTCATCGTCTTTCCTTTCATAGATAGATAATTGATTGTTAGTGTGGATTAAATACTTTTTGATTACCAAATGTGAATATCCTTCCCTAAAAAAATGGTGTTCTGGGGTATTGAAGTTCAAAAGGCACATCCAGTTCCTCTATTCCTCTAACCCCTTAATCCCTTAATCCCTTAATCCCTTATTGCCTTATTCCTCTCTACTCTTTCACTTTCACCTCACCAGCCAAACCGAATCTGCGCAAACATTGAGCCTCGATCGATGAACGTATCGTGGGCATAAGCCGCATCAAGCTGGACATATTTAAAATCCAGCCCTAATCCTGCGGCCAGATGACGCTGTGCTAAACCACCACGCAGAGCTAAACGATATTGGGGAAGCCGATATTCAGTGCCAATTCGAAAGCGATCGACATAGTCATCGAATTTATCGTCCTGAGAGAAAATATCCACCAGATCGAATGAAATATCCCAATTGGGCTTGAGCGGGTGTAATATGCCGACATTCATTAGCAAGGGTGCTTTCAATTGGAAGGGCACATCGACATTCAACGGCTGATTTTCAATGGTCAAAAGCGTATCGCCGCTGGGATCAGGATAAAAATTGCCGAGCAGATCAAGCGATCCGACAGCAGGCTTGCCTGTACCGTCGTCCACATAGTATGCATTTACGGGTGTCACAAAATTAAATTTGACCGAAGAGGAGATCTCTTTTACGGGTAAGACATTTTGCAAGGAGACGCCGAACTCGGTTCCTGTTTTCTGATAGCGGTACAGTGCGCCGACATCGATGGTGAATCCAGTAGCGGATTTTTCGATGTCGGAGCGGGCCTCCTTGAGCACATCTTTGAAATTGTCGGCATCGATGCGCTTCGTAGAAAAACGGCGATTGATGACCTTCAGATTGGCACCAAGGTGCAGATTCTCATTAATCGCATAAGCTCTGCCAATGGCTCCGATGATATCCACATAACTCACTGCGAACGCCTGAGGTAAGGTGCTTTGAGAGATATTACCCGATTCATCGAATAACGATCCCACAATATTGGCCAGTTCCCGTAGCACATCGACAGTCAGATCCTCGCTATTTTCGGGAATCTTGAGCGCCAATAGCTTCCCAACCGTCTCTCCAGGTTCGACCTCGAAACCGACCTGGGCATTGCCGTACAGTGAAAATCCCCAATTGCCGATCTGTGCCTGGAAACTGGGGAGCATATTTAGACCATGCGTTTGAGGCGATTGGGTATCGCCGACAATATTGTCTAGTAATTGATTAGGGAACTCTAATGCCCGATTGATTTTTTGGATCGCCAGACGTTGTTGTTCTGCTGTTTGTGCCGAATAATATTCTTTAAACCCATCGGCCAGGAGTTTCAGAAAATCCCCTTGCTTGAATTCGGTGCGATTGTCTTTTAAAAACGTAGCTGCATCAAACGTGGCTTTGGGCAAGCTTGCCTGGATTGATAGTACGTCGAATGAGGTTCGTTGGCGGGAGAGCAACGCAGGATTATACATCATGGCGTTGAAAAACCTGCCATTGGCAATCTGGGTATTTCCCATGCCCATCGCTTTCACATCAAATCGATTGGGCGACTGAGGAAATTCGATGGGGTCAAGCTTTATGTCCAGAGGGGGGGCAGTTATCTGGTTATAGACAATGTAGCCGCCGCCTGACTGGGAAAGACTGGCGCCGTAACTTGAAAAGAAAATAATAATACAAAAAAGCAAGAGAACTTTATAATAAGCGGGATTTTTCATAGTATGCTCCTCATCATTCGATAATGAATTCAATAATTTTTTATTTTGATTAGTTAGTTCTTGTTGCAAAATTATCAAAACACGATAAATTGTCAAGCCTGCGCAGGCAGGCATCTTATTTTTGGTTGACTAAAGCCTCAGTTAAAAAAGAGATTCCTGCATTCGAATGAATGACATCATTTCTTTTGATTTCCATTTTTGCAACAGAAACTAATTAGATTTAAGAGTCTTTTGTCTTAAATAATATAAAAAAAAATCCTTGATGTTAATCAATCAACTCTGCAATGCTCTTTTCCGATAGCATTTCATAGATCTCCTCACGGATGCGTGACCACTTATGGTGCAGATCACAGGGGTGGTGTTCATCGCATCCAGGCATACCAAGAATACACATATTACAAAAACTCAGGCCATCAATGGCATCAACAATCTCCAGGGGAGTAATTTGATCAGCGGGTTTGGCCAGGCTCACTCCACCTTTCGGACCTTTGTATGAAATCAAGATTCCTTGTTGGGTTAATTTCTGTAAAATTTTGACCAGGAAATGAAAAGAGATATTGTTCTTTTCAGCAATTTCTTTAATCGAAACATAAGAATCGCTCTGCTGTCTTGCCAGGTACAGCACCGCTTGCATGGCATATTGACAAGCGTGAGAAAATAGCATATTCAAATTTCACTTTGAATGATATTTCAGACATTACTGTCTTAATTATACTCATTATTTTTTTGAATGTCAAGGAAAAAATTGATTTCATGAAAATTTTTTCCCAAAATGTCCTTTACCATGCTGGTCATGCAGCCATGGTTAGGCGGAAGGATTCAAAAATATCCAAGATAGGATAATGATTTTCTTAGCCTGGGGAAGGCATCGTTAAGTCGAAGAATCTTATCTTTTGTGCGCTGAGAACCTGAGTCGAGTTGGCATCACTTTTTATTTTCAAAATATGTTTTATATTGCTTTTTTCTGAGCAAATGATTATCATAAAGCAGCTAATCAATCTTACAGAACCAAAAATAAGTCATCAATGAGGCAGCAAGAACAGTATGCTTTTATAACTTTTTAGGGAGAAAACATGCCCCATTATTATCACCATACCCAAATCGGGTACCTGACGATTTTCATGTTTGCTGTCTTCTTCACTTTCATGGCATCTTTGATGGCGATCTATGGCTTCAATTGGGTCGGACTGGCCGTAATAATTTTCATGGTCCTTATTCTGGTGCTCTTTGTCACATTAACGGTTAGAATTAATGCTGATAAGATGGAGATTCATTTCGGGCCAGGCATCATTCGAAAGAAATTCCATTTAAAAGAAATTGAATCTTGCCGGGTCGTGAAAAATCCCTGGTATTACGGCTGGGGCATTCGGCGGACGCCGCATGGCTGGCTGTATAATGTGTCGGGTTTTCATGCGGTGGAAATTACCCTAAACAATGGAAAGAAATATCGGATTGGTACCGATGTTCCCAATGAGCTTGAACAAGCCATCCGACAAACGCTTGAGAAAAGATGAAGAACTTCAATTCCCATCAATCTTTCTCGCTGGAAAGCTTTGCTCGCAAAGGCAGCAATTACTATCAGCAAATGGTCGATGCCAATGGTCAGCCATATTTCAACATTTTCTGGACCGATCCTGCCGAAGCGGCTCACGATTGGCCCGATTTTGCCGATGTGACAGCCCGACAACTGCAGGCTGTTATCATGCTCAGACGGATGACGGGCATGGAGTTACCCATCGAAAAAATCTGGCTTAATAATTTGCTGGCGCTCATCGATCCAGCATCGGGATTGATTCAACGTCCTAACACTCATTATGCCCACGGCGATAACGGCGATTCTTTCCTTGGTGATCAGGCTCTGACTCTGTACGCTCTGGCGACGGCTTATCTGGATAATCCTGATGAAAAACTGAGACTGATTATTCTAAAATTGATCGCTGGGATAGATCGTTATATCAAAACAACCCGAAAGGAAAAAGATATTTTGATGTTTGGCTTTCTCGTCAAGAGCCTGATAGTCTCCGCTCGATATTTGCACTCAGAACAGGCATTGGCGTTATCCGCTTGGATCGTTCGCAAAATATTTGATGAAGACCTTCTTTTCACCCCAGATAACCAGTTTCATCGGGGTAGCCATGTGCACAGCATGTTGCGAACATTGGTCGGCGTGGCGGATTATGCGGTTTATGCTGGTGATCCGATCATCTTTAGCCGGGCAAATTCGCTATATCAATCGTTTAAAAAGCTGAGCACCCGCTTTGGCTTCATTCCCGAAGTGGTTCATCGCCAGGGAGACCTGGTCGCCTGTGAGACCTGTGCGCTGATGGATTACGTCGGGTTGGCCGTGACGCTCGCCAATCATGGTCATAATGAATATTGGGGCGATGTGGAGCGGATCGTGCGCAATCATTTGATTGAAAGCCAGGTCACAGATGCCTCGTGGTTGCGTTCAGATAATTCTCGGGAAGATACCGAGCAATTCACCTGGCGGGACATTGACAAACGCATGATCGGCGGCTATGCGGGTTGGAGCTCGCCGACTCACCTCCTCGCTTACGAAGAAACGCTCACTTGGTGGGGTGGCGCTGAGCTGAAAAACAAGATTCGTGCCTTTCAAAATTGTTGCGCCGGTTCTGGTACTCATGCCCTGTTTATCGCGTGGAAAAATATCGCTCGCTTCGAAGATGATACGCTTTCTATTCATCTCCATCTCGATAAGCTTTTGCCTCAAGCCGAGATCCGCTGTTATCAGCCATTCCAGGGATTCTTGACCATTCATCTAAAACAATCTTGTTACCTTCAGGTGCGAATTCCAGATTTTGTCTCTCCACAGCAATTAACAATCGAATCCGATCATCAAGCAATAGAACCAATGGTCTGGAGAAATTTTGTGAGATTGGGCTATCGAGAGGCTGGAGAAATGATTAAAATTTCCTATCCCCTTCCCATTCGCACCGAGACAGAAATGATTGGCAACCCTGGTTTTCGACAGTATCCATATCAAGTGACCTGGAAGGGAGATACAGTCCTAAGAATTGAGCCGCTAGGAAAAAATTATGATACCGGCTATTCCGAAGTTGAAGGAAAAGAAGTTCGCTGCTATTATGGTGAACAAGGACCAGGTCGCTTATATCAGCGAGACGATTGGCTACAAGACAAGCCCGTAACCCTGACTAAGCTATTTCTTGATGATGTAACTTTGGATATCTGGAAAATAAAATAGAAAGATCAAATCTGGACTCAGAATGAAGAGTCCAGTATATTTTTGAAAATCAAAAATTGAACACAAAATCCACATATGGAATTCCAGGGAAAATCGCCTCTTTCCCAATCGTGTTCAGCAGCGCCAGATCGACACTGATTTTCTCACCAAAGAATCGTACACCAAAAGACACCAAAGGATTATCTGCACCAGGAATTATCCAGTTTTCTGAGACCAACGCCAGGCGTCGTGAAATTCGGTGCTCACCGCCTATCATGAACATTGGGTGGTCGGCTGGCTCATCATCGACAAAACCATAGCCCATGCCAAAGGTGAGGCTGGAGTTGGTGCTGCCAAGAGTTGTTACCCCATAAAGCAACGATACCAATGGCGAGCGAGCCGCTTTATCTTCTGGATTTATGTCTTCATCCTCGTCCCAATCTGGAATTTTGATGATTAATGCCCCAATACCGAGATTAAAACTATCTGATGCTTTCAAGCCTATCTTTGGCGTAAAATAAAAAATTTGTTTATCGAAGTCCAGGCCAGGAATAAGCGACATGCCACCGCCAATGGTAATATTATTGGTAAGGCCGTAAGCAAAAGCTGGAAAGAGTAAATAATAATCAGCAAAATAGCCATCGCCCTTTTTGAGCATTCGGCCCGTGGGAGCAAAAAACAAGCGGGTGGCATTAGGATTGGGAAACCAGTAAACGCCGTCTTTCATTGTGGCTATCGAAACCATTTCGATATTGGCTATCTTGTCGATCGGAATAGATAACTCTCCGAAGTCAGCTTTGAACCGAATTTCTTGTTCGTTGATTTCAAGAATGCGTCCGATCATGATCGATTTATCATGAGTAGTAATGATCTGGACGTGGTTAGAATCTGGAATAATTAAATTGTTTTGAACTTGTCTTGAGATTTGAGCCTCTAAATGAAATGGGGAGAAGAAAAATAGGTAGATTAAAAATCCCAATACCAAAAGCCGATGCATCATTTAATTCGCCGCCTTCCTAAATGGATTGAATATGTGATGGACTATTAACTCAAACCGAACCGCTTTGTGAGTTTTAATGGCATATAACAATATAATAAATTCAGAATAAATTACCAACAAAAAAAATATTTAAATGCAAAATTAATCGGGATGGACGAGAGCCAGCTTAGATCGCGATGTAACGAAAAAAAAGATTTTGTTTCTTCGTAGGAATTTTTACTTGAATTTTATGAGTCGATTTCTTATCTTTATGCCCCAATTCGATAGTTGCAACTGATTTTTGTAAGTGAAGCAAATTTTTCAAAATCACATTATCTTACCACTCAAATCAGGAGGTTTCGATTCATGAGACGTGTTTATCCATCTTTTTTTGCTTATGGAATTCTAATCGTATTGATGTTTGGATTGATGAGTTGTGGTGAGAAGAAGGCACCGAGAACTGTTGGTGAGGAAATGAAGCTGGCTGCCAGAGATTTCCGACCGACGCTCATGCGCCTCGATACCATTTTAACTGCTGGAGATATTCAAGCTGCGCGGGATACTTTGGCGATATTGATGCAAAAATTTGATAAAATCGAGGCTGCGGAGGTGCCAGACAGGTTGAAGGAAAATGCAGCAGAAATTGAATCACGGATCTCAGCGCTCGCCACATCCTTAGATGAACTCTCGATGGTACTGGATAATCCCAGCCTCACGACAATCGACAGCACCGTGCTCAAAGGATATCAATCGGTGCGAATGAATTTCTCGCGCTTGGGCGGTCTGTTGCGCTTTAGAATCCCTGAGCTGGTGAGCTTTCATGATGAAGTACTCCATGAAATCTGGCATGAGGCGTATCCGAACAATGACATCGCTGCGATCAAAGCCGCTGTTCCCGCTTTCAAAGAAAAAGCCGCGGCGCTATCCAATATTCAGTGGCCGAATGGATTGGGAGCTGATTTAGATAAAACCAAAGCAAAAGTAGTGGAACTGCAAAACGCGGTGAACGCTCTCGATCTTGCCTGCCAGGGCGATGATGCCGAAGCAATAAAAAAGGCAACCGAAGAAGTCCATTCTTTATACGAAAGCATCGCAAGATCCCTTTAATGGTATAGCGAAGGCCAGCCTTTCCGATCCACTCGATCTGAAAGGCTGGCTTATCTGCTAAAGAAAGTATGAAACGCATTTCCGTCTACCTGCTGCGACCAGGAACGAAACCCCTGTTTCTTCGCCAGATCGATCAATGGCGCAGGCACAAATGGTGTTATCAGTTCATAAATCTCATTTTCTTTCAAGTCTTTCAACTCATTCATGACGCGATTGATCGGTTGTTCCCCAGCTTCGATGATGGGTCTGGCATCCAATCGCTGAGTAATCCGCTTGGCGTCCAACCATTCGGGCGGCGTCGAATGATCGAGACCCTCGGTTTCAGAAGCTATTTCAGCAGGAGCCATCCCCACTTTAGACCGAAGAGTATTGATCAAGCTCCCCAAATTTACATCGCCGATTTGCGCCACCTGCCGCAGCGTTGCGACTTTGGAGATCGTTTTGCGCAGGATAGGGTTTTGCAGCTTCTTAAATGCCGGCGCTAGTTCAATCAATACTTGTTCCAATTCTGGATACGCATCCAATAGCGCGCCAACCTTTGTCTCTGGAGTTATAAGAATTTGATCTGGCATATCATATCACCTTATTCAATTGAGGTTATTGAATCATAGGAGTTGAGTAAGTTAAATGAGTTGAGCATGTTGAGTGAGTTGAGTGCGTCAGGTGAACAAGTGATATTTCCTTCAGGCAATTTAACAAATAAAAATCATCCTCACTCATCGCTCGCATCCTACTTAGTGTCTGAATGAAAACTCATCAATTATTCGATTTGCTGTCATTGCAAGGCGTTTTTTGCCGAAGCAATCTCATCACTTTGTTCCTATAATTTAGAAAATGGCTTCGCTTCGCCCGCAATGACAGTATTAGAAAAAAAACGGCATTTTCGTTCAGCACTAGTTAACAACTTATCTTACCTAATTGATCAACATACTCAACCCCTAAACTTCACTTCGCATAGGATAACAACCGCTGTTCTCCCTGGAGCTTCCGTTTTTCGGTTAGATCCTGACTGACTTCGAGGGTACCCAGATAATTCCCTTGTTCATCCCGCAGGGCAAAATATTCGATATGGATAAATCGTTTGCCCATATTGATCCAAAACGCAGCGCGATCTTGTTGACCGGATTTGAAGTCGCTCAAGATCTGATTCACCACGTGGACACTGGAGGGCGGATGACAGTTTTGGACCTTACGACCGAGAATAGCACGATTACGAGCAAAAATCCGCTCTTTTCCCTGCGTAAAATAGCGCACGGCGTCATCTTTATCCACGAAAGTCAAATCAAATGGAATGGTATTGAGCAGCGCGGTCAATTCTGCCACGGATAGGCTGCCACTGGGTAATTGAATTCTCCCTGCGGCGGTGAGCGGTTCAGGCTCGCTCACCAGACCCTCGGGCTGCCAAGTATCCTTTGGATCATAGAGACAAAAGCCGATTTCCGCGCTTTGCTTATAAATTTCATACCACTCAGCATCAGTCAGTTTGTCCAGACTCATTGGGAAAAGAATTTCTTCTTCTTTGAAAATCATTTCTTCAATCGCATTGGAGGCAGGTTTGAGAACCAGCTCCGCTACGGTCTTCGCCTCGCCAGCAGTGATGTGGTTCGCTGCGGATAGCGCCTCAAGAGCAGCCTTCAACAATTGGCGCGCTTCATTATGCTTGCCCCACATCACCGTTGATGGCCCAGTGATCCCATGCTTCTCTAAATACGGGAATAGTAAATTCTCCTTGCGCACATAATGCTTCTCCACATCCATCAACGCATTGAAGCTGTTGTGAATTTCGGAAAAAAGATGGCTGGCATCATCGTCATCCTTGAGCGCATTCAAGGCCTCGTAATGGCGGTTGAGCACTGCCAATTCCCACTCCAGCGCACGGTTCTCTTGTTGAAACGTATGGACTGGATGGCCTGGGGGTGCTACTTTTGCTCCAGACAAATCCAACGCCCCTTTTAGTGCCGCAGAATGAATATCGCACAATCGGAGCACCTCCTCCTGAGGCAGACCCTCGGCGATCAGCTCTTGTTCAACCTCAACAACATCGCCATACGGCACTTGTCCCAACAAACGCGTTAATTGCTTCCTCACGTCCTCCGGCGCTTCACCTTTATGAAGCTGAAGGATCATGTGCTTCAGCAATTGCTTTCTTTTGGTGGCATTATTGATTAACTCACTCATGATATTATTCCTTTCTTTTCTAGAAAGGTTTGAATTATTTGAAAAGTACCATTAATCAAAACCGTTTGTACCTTTTTCTCAGCAGCTACCGGTATCCAACTAAATGATAATATATTTTGTTCAAGAATTCATTGACAAAAGTCAATACCAAACGATTTTGTTAAAGTGTGATCAAAATTATTACTGTCATTGTTTCAAATTATGGAGCAAATTTTTCGTACTTTTTGAGGTAGTCGTATTTAAGCTGAACTTGCTTCCAATAATATCTTTCAACTTAACCAAATGGAAACGACATACTTCTGCCGGGCAAATTATATGTCGAATCTCCGATCTACAGGGGGAACGCTCGAAAAACTTTGTTCACTAAAAATGAGGGGGTACGCAACAGGTGATTTCGGTAGCAGGAGAGATTGCAGGAACTGCCCAAGCTCTGCTAAATGCTTTTATCTGATGTTCGGATGATGGCAAAAATATCGAGCCCTTCAATCAGCTTTGACAACGATTTTACCGCTCCCCTCTGCCAGAAAAACTGATCACGAAAGTTGCGTATACCCCGAATAAGGAATGTTATCCCCGCGAAAGATTTTTTGATCTCCGAATGGGGATGAAGTTGGACGAATTTCGTTGGGCAGCAAAAGCCAATACCAATTACAAATTTGAAGCCTTATTGAAGAACGCCGCATTTGATTTGAAGATTTACATCTACGATGCGCTGGTGGAACAGAACGGCAACCGAGCTAAGCCATTTTATGTGCTAGAAGAACTGCGTGAAAATCGATTTTGGTTCGGCGCGGGAAGAAGCAAGGGCTCAGTAGGTGCCGATTAGAAATGGAGTTCCCCTTTGCGAACGAAATAAAACCGATTGAAACCACAGCTCAGGCCAACCATTTATCGTTTACCCTTCAATTCAATTCATTGAACCCATTACTGGTCGGGTGAAGCTGTTCAAAGCACGATCCAGGAATACCATCTTTTGCCGCGGTTGAGGACCGACAATTCCACAAATACTGTCAGCTATGAGGAACCTCCCAGCAGCAATTCGCACGCGCTTGGAATTTGCCATTGGTGGTCCGATCTTAAGCCCGCAGGATTGGGAAAAAAGCTTTCAGATTTCCTACCCTGGGTATTAGCTATCCATTAGCGAGAGCGATCTATTCCTGAAGGGAAAGTTGGGCTGCTGCCAAAATCAGCGCTCAACAAATTGAGCAAGGTCAAATTCCCGCTATCAAAAAAAAAGTCCTTTATGCGATCGAACCGTTATGGGATACTTCTTTTGCAACCGGAGAAGATACTCAAAATGCCCTGCTCACGCCGATGCAGAACAAAAGCCAATCTGAACAATCGGATCATGAAATACGTGGTTCAGCAAGGTTTCTCGATCGATGAGTTTGACTCGCAAGCTTGGGTTGATATAGCGAGGTATCTCGGGTTCGATCTGAAGTTAAAAAAGCAACTTGAGGCCAATTATCAGGATGAATGAGCACTTTATTGGCCGCTTAAGTCCGCCTGCAAGCAAATATTACCACAACCTTATCAATGGATCGACCGTCAGGTTAAATTGCTGCAAGAAGAAGCGTGGGAAACCGATATTCCTGGAAGCACAGTCAAAGCAGCAATTTCATAGGGGACGCTTTCTTGGTCAGATCAGTCCACCGGCCAAGGATATGCTGAACGCATGGCAAGTGCGTCAATGTGAGTAGTAAACCCAATTCTTCTATGTTCTGATCGACCATGTTTACTTTCTTCAACCAAATTAGCTTCGTCCGATATTTGATTGTGTGGAGGGTCAATAGCTCGTTAGTGTTTCTTCAGCGCTATTAATCAATTGATCTATCCCATGTTCTTGGCTCGATCATTACAGAACGGTTCCCCTTTTCTGTATGGGAGAGAAAATTCCTTTGAATCAAACGGAAAATATTTGAATGAAAAAGAACAATATGGCTTTCGCCACGCGCTTAACAGCGCTCATCGAATTGCTCTCACGAACAGCGGGATTAAATCGGCGCCGAGAACCATGGTTGGAAAATGGATCGGGGTGCATCATTTTCAACCGATCCCATCAGCCTTAATTCCGTACCTGGAACTGACCTCAATCCTGCACATCGGTAGCCAAACCCATTTCGGATGCGAAACCTATATCCTCTCGGCATAATTTCATCCCAATTCTTGCCACCCTCACACCATTTCACACTCGAATCAGCCATTGAGGTTCATAGGTTGAGGGCTTTGAGTCCAATCTTCAAAAAAATTTTCAATCATAGCTCGCGAATCATTTTAACTGTACCATCAATCCCAATAATATTTTCTTCCAGAATGATGTCATTCTTTCCAGAAAGCTCGAGCGCCTGTTGCAAGATCACGGTCAATCCGCCACAGCATGGCACTTCCATGCGGGCCACGATTGCCTTGGGAATATTGTTGTGCTGCAAAATGGCGGCGAGCTTGGCAGCATAAGGCCTGGTGTCGTCCAATTTTGGGCAGCCAACCACAACGCTGCGTCCGCGCAAGTAACGCCAATGGACATCGGCCGAAGCTAATGGTCCGCAAGTGCTCATTACCACCAGCTCTTTATTATTGAAATATGGAGCATTCGGCGACACCAGATGAATTTGCACCGGCCATTGAGCGAGTTCTGAAGGGATGACCGATCCAGTCACTTGTCCCCCTGCTTGAGGCTGATGGCTCGGCCGTTTGATCTCCATGGTCCGGGATCCTGGGCATCCCATTGCCAAGTGGTGCGTTGCCCCATGCCGCTGTTGTGCCTCCTCCATTCGCCAGACGGCCTCCACGCCTTGGGTCGCTAATAAATACTCCTTCACAGCTTCCTCATCGAAATCGGCCGCCTCGCGCTCCTCTATCACCAGCGCGCCCCTGGGACAAGTCCCCACACAATCGCCAAAACCATCACAAAAATCCTCTCTCACCAAATGGGCTTTGCCATTTATTAATTGGAGCGCCCCTTCAGAGCAGCCAACGATGCAATTGCCGCATCCATTGCACAGCTCTTCATCAATTCGGATGACCTTTCGTCTCATACTTGACTCCTAGAGTTTAGTGGTCCTTGCAGAGTTCTGCAAAAGACTTGTAAATTAGCACTCTGCCATCCCACCTCAGAGTGCGGATATCGCTCAAGGTGTGATAAAATATGATTCAGAGAAAATTCTGCATTTGCAGGTGCGCCGATTTGTTATCCAATCTTTGTTCTCTTTGCAGAACCCTTTAAACCAATTTTTTAATTTCCGCTTGCTTTTGTAGCGGTGCGTTTTTTTTGCTTATTTGAATTTCCCTTCTGAGCGGGTACAAAGTGGATTTCGATTAGAGATTAGAAATAAAGTTTATCTATCTCTTGACTTTGATAATTGCTTCAATCGCATGCAATATGCGCTGGATTCAGGTCTCCTATTTCATTGCCCCATTTCTACGATAACCTGCCTGGCTCGGGGAGTTCTTTTGAACTACCAAAAGATAGCATTTTAGAATGACAAATTCATTGACTAAAGTCAATTTGCCCCTTGAGATTTGACATGGCATCTGTTAAGTAGTTTTGGAAATTTGATTAGAATCCAACAAATTGCTCCCTCAAAGTCATAGATGATAAACGGAGGCAGAAGCGTGGTGATCGAGGTTAGTCGTAACCACAGTCTGCAGCTTCATGGGTTTATGGAGCTTAAAAAATAAAAACAGGCCACCACTTAAAATGCGATAGCCTGCTTTTGTTTAATGCTGGAGCGAAATCATCGATGGACTTGGCTAAATTATCGCTTTCTCTTGCGCAATTCAGCCGCCATTTCCTTGATCTCGGTCAGATCTCGCTGTAACTCGCTCCAACCGTACCAGAGAGCGTAATCGGGATTGGCATGGAAGCTGCCCTGAAAGGCTCTCATTCGATGTTCCAAAAACATTAAAAAGAGTTTCTGCTCGATGACAGTCGGCGCATCGTGAAAGGTTAACAGATCTGGGAAAGGATGAGCGTAATTCGCTGGTTTCTTGAGAATGCCATCTTGATACAGCCCTGCGACAATCCGCAGCGCCTCGGCCATCAAACGATCGGCTTCCTTGATCATTTTATCACCTTTTTCTAATTCGGCCTTGGCGAAATTGAGCGAATGACATTGATTACAGGTCTTCAGCATCTTATCGCGCTGCTGCTGCCATTCCTCCTGAGTCAACCGAGCCACCTTAGCTGCCTTCACGACCTCCAATCGCTCAGTGGGCTGACCTTTGGGATCCAGCACCCCAAGTCCTTGCAATATGGTAGCGCGATCGGCAGCCCATTGTTTATCCTCTGGCATCGGCAAACGCACGGCCAAAAAACCCCACGCAGTCATGACCTCATGGTTCCCCTCTTGGAAATGGCATGTCTGGCATTTTGGAGCGGCTACCGTCTCAGGGAGCACTTTGTTCTGCTTTAACAGATAGCGCACGCCATGTTTCGAGGTGGAATACATTTCCCATTGTGGATGATCAATACCCATGTGGCAGGTTTGACAAGCCTGTGGCTCTTGCGCTTCAGCTTTTGAAAACAAATGCCGCGTATGGCAGGCATCGCATGACGCGCGCCCAAATCCAGCCCCGGCTTCGTTCAATGCCTTGATCTCTGCCTCAGATTTCAGGCCGATCTTATGACACCCGCCACAGCCTTTCATCCCCTCCATAAGCGCCATGGGTTGCATATGGGCTGTCGGCATGGCCTTCATTGCCGCCCAGGCCAAAGCATGCTTGCCCTTTTTGAACTGCTCCACCTGTTTCTCATGGCATTGCCCACAGGTCTCTGGCGTGGGGATCTCCGCATTCGCCACGTCATATGGATCTCTGTGGCCATCTCCATGACAGGTGGCACAATCCACATCGTGCTGGCTATGTTTGCTCAGTTGCCAATCCGAGACAATGTTAGGAGTAGTAGATTTGTGGCAAGTGACGCATGTCTCGGACTCAGCAATCCGAACAACCATCACGCTAAAGATCAGAAATGCACTCATCAGAAGTGGAAATTTGGATCGCATGGCTTCATCCTCCGATTTAAAAGGCGTCCGATAACTAGGGTGATTTATGAGTACAACACGAGGAAATTGAATCCTTCAAGTTGTTGCACAAACCTTCGAAGAAAAATTGCAATAAACCTCAGTGAACCAGCCACAAGCTTTGGGTTTCGGTTCAGATTTTTTACAAAACGCATTTCTCTGGCCATTCGCTTTCGATAGATGATATCATCTGATTCGAGGGCCCGCAGAAACATGGTCCACTGATGAGAAAACAACCGCTAATGAAGATATGCAGCCATCGGTGAATGCTTTGTGATTCGGAGAAAATCTATCCACGAGATATTCATGAGCGAAAGAGTCAGTGATTTTGAGATTCTGCCCAACTTTTCATATTGCTCAAAACCAAAACGAGCATATCAAGCGTCGTAAGGGGGATCATCATGGGCTATTCAAGCCATTTTTGAATATTTCGACACCATGAGATTAAGCTTTGATCGCCTTTGGTGCCCTATAAGAATTCGGCAACGCAATACTTAGAGACCTAAACTCAAAATTGCACCAGCAAAAATTACTGTATTAAATTCGGGCAACACCCATAAACACCGCATGAAGCACCACCGCCATGACCAAAAAAATGACGCGAGCATTTTCTGGAGCGAAACGAAATAGTCGATATTCGAGAAATTTGCCTTTGCAGCTCCCTATGCAGTCGCCACAGAGGGTGCATGAACTCGCAGGCCGCTGTCGGATGATATTTTCCAACTGCAAGGCATCGTATCGGCACACTGAGGTACAAGCGCGGCATTTGGTACATCCATCCTTGATGCGAATGCGGAAGGGGGATAGCTTTCCCAAAGTTGTGGCTAAAAAGCCAATTGGACAATAGGTGAGACAATGGGTCATTACCCCTTTTTTTCTCGACCAAAGTATCATCATTCCCACGCCGACGAGGCCAAATATCGCGCCAATCAAAGTGGCAAGCATCATTGAAGCCCCTAGCCATCGTAACAGCCGGGCAGCAACGATGACAATGATCAGCATCCCAGCCTGCATCGATCTCCTGCCTTTGAAAAAATCTCGTGAGACCTCCCGAGATCGCGCCGCTAAATTGTCCCATGAACCAATATAACACAGATAACTGCACCAGGCTGGTCCAACGAGCACAATCGTACTGAGAAATAAGATCAACATGAAAAATCGCTCGCCCCGGAATATCGGTCCTGCGACGATCATCGCTGGGATTGGAAGATGAAGCCGGCCAGTCATAAGTAATTTTTCTATTCCGAACAGCCCAAAGATCAATTGCGAAAAAAATACGATCGAGAAGAGTAGCCAAATACGCTGTCGCCATTGCGCAGAACGGTGGGGATTTATCATCTTTTCCATGATCACGCCCGCATAGAGGGATAGGCCGAGGACCTCCAACCAGCCCATTGTTGGAACGAAACGCTCCAATAGGAGAATCGGGCTCGATAATTTGGTTTGTAATATGCTGAGAAGCAATGCAGTAGCCAGAAAAGCAATGGACGAAGTGGCATCGAGTGGGTTCACTGGTCGATAGCGTTGTTTTAATTTTCGGCTTTCGAATACCAGGGCTGAAAGCGCGGTGAACAATGCAACGCTGCCTAGGATAATGACCAATCGCATCCACGGAACACCGTGCGCCTGACGCATCTGAACAATTCGGAGCGTCGTCGTAATCCACTCAAGGGCGCCCAATAGGAGCAAGACTTGAATCACCCTTGCTACCCAGCGACGTTTGACCAACAGCAGCAACGGGAGCAAGAGACAACTGATCGCTAAACCATGTTGATTTGCCCGAGAAAAATGCGCCGCCATCAATAAGCATGAGAGAATAATTGGGAGCAATGTGACAAAATTCAAAAACGTCATCTCCTCTATAATTTAGCCTGCCAAAACTAAGAAGCTACCCCCTCCTCATTTTCCTATAATTCGCGTTGAGATCTACAGTTGGTTATTATGCTGATCCAATTTTCCATCTCATCGATCGCGAAGTTTATCGGAACATGAAGTAGCAAAGATATTTCGATCAGTTGGGTGCAAATCGAATGACAACAAGGTCCCAGAACTACGGAAGATAGTGCCCTGACCTCGGGCAGAGCCGAGTTGGGATCAGGATGCTATAAATAAATGCCACTGGAAAAGCAGTCGAAGCGACCAAAAACCCAGTTGTCTGAACAAATCCGATTAGACAGATATCTATATTGATCGAGACATTAAGATCGCAGCGATATTCTCGCTATTCATCCCCTAACTCAGCGATAATGGCTTCAGTGATTTCGGTTGTGGTGGCCGTTCCGCCCAAGTCGCGAGTCAATTTCTCCCCCTTTTCAAGGACCTTATTGATTGCATTGGCAATGCGCTGGGCCGCCTCATTTTCGCCGATATACTCGAGCATCAAAATGCCCGAGCGGATCAAAGCGATGGGATTGGCCAAATTCTTGCCCGCGATGTCAGGAGCACTACCGTGCACCGCCTCAAAAATCGCATATTCATCGCCGATATTTGCCCCTGGTGCAGTACCGAGGCCGCCGACCAGTCCAGCACATAAGTCCGAAACGATATCCCCATAGAGATTTTCCAACAACAAGACATCAAATTGATATGGATTCAAGACCAATTGCATACAAGCATTATCGACGATTTTTTCCTCGTATTGAATATCGGGGTATTTCTCAGCGACTTTGCGCGAGCATTGTAGAAAAAGGCCGTCGCTCATTTTCATGATATTAGCTTTATGAACTGCCGTTACCTTATGCCGCCGATAGTCGCTGGCATATTTAAAGGCAAATTCTGCGATACGGGTCGAAGCCTTCTCCGTGATAATTTTGAGCGATTCCACGACCCCCGGAACGACCTCATGTTCGATCCCGGAATACAGCCCTTCCGTATTTTCGCGCACAACGATCAGATCGATGTTTTGATATGGCGCTTTGACATTCGGAAGGCTTTTCACCGGCCGAAGATTGGCGTATAGTTCTAGCCTTTTCCGCAAGGTCACGCTGATGCTTTTGAATCCCTCCCCGATCGGCGTACCAACCGGCCCTTTTAGTGCCACTTTATTCCGTCTCACAGACTCGATCGTATACTCGGGCAAAACTGTACCGATCTTTTCTAACGCATTGGCGCCAGCAGGGACTTCCTCCCATTCGATCGCTGCACCAGACGCATCGATCACAGCCACCGCAGCCTGTGCCACTTCCGGCCCAATGCCATCTCCTTTGATCAGACTGATCGTCCGTTTCGGCCTGTTTTGATTCATATCAGTTCCCTTTTTGCTCTAATGATGGGTTTCGGTGGTTTATTCAAATTCGATGGCGGAATATATTAAAAAATTAATTGAAAAGCAAGCTAAGAGCAAATGTTCAATTTTTGCACGCCATCACCATTATAAGCCATTGTCGAAATCCCCCGTTAATATCGAGCAAAACAGAATCGAGAACCCTAAGACCGCCAAATATAGCTTTTGCTGGAAATGAAATGATGCTATTAAAGGCCAAGTTTTTGGCTGATACCACTTGTCCCGGTTTTCCCATATCATATCATCCATGTGCCATTTCGCCATGAGTAATCAAATTAGTTTTCTGCAAAGCAAGCGAATTGGCAAATTCGGAATCTCATTCCCGCGGATGCAGAAGCCGATTTGACTCCGAGAAATTTCGAGTAAAACGAGGCCCATCCGTCACCTAACCCTTGGAGTCAATTTAAAAATGGCAACTTTTTTCATTTGACTCCCTCTGTTTAACGCTCAAGACCATCTGAAAATTGGCATGAGCTTGATAGTATGATTCGATTCAATTGTTCCGATTGTTGATGATTATCAGAGACGTTCGGCAAAGCAGATAAAAATTTACATCGATCTTCAATTAATCGCCTTGACTAAAGTCAAGTCTCTGTCGATTTTTTCGAGTGGCGGTTTCATCCTTTTAATTCGAGCGATACCAGTTTGACCCGAAATCCATCGCTGCTTTAGATAATTGGCATACAACCGGAAATCGGATAGCCTCAATGTTTCGATCGGTGGCTAAAATTTGTATCGAATTAAATGGCAAACCCAAAATGCAACTTCCACAGGATCTGATTTGAGCGAAGGCTAAATGATATTTCATGACCAAAATAAGGTGAAGATTATCGCGCAAGAAATGTTGATCCAGTCATAACCAACCAATTTTTAATTGCTGGAAAAATGGTATTTTCGCTCCATAGGATGGTCCAATGACACTGTGCTTGGCATTTTAAACCTTGCTGCTGAATGAATAGCAATGATCAGCCGAACATGCGTGGTCACAGTGTCGTTGAAAAATTCCTTGACTTTGCTGCGAAATTGGTTTATATTTCGAGGCAAATTTCAAGCGACGATAAATCTTAAAGGGACTGGATATGATCTGGTTGAATATCATTTCGAAAGTGATTCGGGCGTTCCGTTCTGGGGAATCGCCAGGGCAGATCGCGGCTGGATTCTGCGTTGGTTTTCTGATTGGGCTAATGCCGTTTTGGACCTTGCAAGGCGTAGCGCTGTTCATCTTGCTCATTCTGCTCAATATCAACATGGCGGCTGGGACATTGGCGATCCTCCTGGCCAGTTTATTTGCTTATCTATTAGATCCGATCTTCCACGATATCGGATATTATTTTCTGACTGGAATTCCTGCTTTGCAGGGGATCTGGGAATGGCTCTATAATAATCCGCTCGGGCCGCTAACCCGATTCAATAATACTGTGGTGATGGGAAGTTTTGTGGCCGGGCTGATGCTTTTTTTCCCAATATTTTGGGGAATGAAAAAGTTGGTCGTTGCTTATCGAGACAACTTGGAAGTTCGGATCAAAAAATGGAAGGTTTACCAGGTCATCAAAGGCAGCAAGCTGGTGCAGTGGTATGAGAAGGTTCGAGATTTAGGAGGTGAGCTATGAGAAAAAGAGGCCTCATTTACCTGGCAGTGATCGCGATCATCGTCGCAGTGATCGCATATTTTACCCAGGATAAATTCTTGGAGCGGCAATTGGAATCCGGCTTGGAAGCCATTGCTGGCGCCAAGGTCGAGATCGATAATTTTCATTTCAGCTTGCTGAAAGCGGAATGTTCTTGGAGCCGACTCCAAATTGCCAATGCCAATGATCCGTGGAAGAACCTGGTGGAAACTGGTCGGGCAAGCTTTGACCTTGAAACGCGGCCCCTATTTTGGCGTCGCTTCATCATCAAAGAGATGGCTTTGGAACGAGTGAGGACTGGCACGCCACGTAAGACAAACGGCAGTTTGCCCAAAAAGCCGGAGCCGCCCAAATCTACCGAACCTGATTTGTTCGAAAGAGCCAAGGCTGCCTTGCAAAAGCAGCTTGGAGATGCCCCGATCTTTGACCTGTCAGGTCTGGGCAAAAAATTAAAGGTCGATTCGCTCATCAATGTCGAAAATCTGGCTAGCTTTCAGGCCTATCAGTCGCTGCGCTCCACGGCCGATAGCACGTTCGATTACTGGAAATCGCAACTCGATGTCAAAGTCTATTCTGCCAAGGTAAACGAACTTGAATCCAAGGTGAAATCGCTCAAGCTTGAAAAGATCGATGAGATCAAGGATGTAGCCGCGGTAGTCGACCTGGCGAAAAAAGTGGATGACATTCGTAAAGATGCGCTTTCGCTGAAGAAAGATGTGGAGCAGAAGCATGCTGCTTTGACCCAAACTTTCGATGAGCTCCAGGCGGAATTGAAATCCGCTCAAGGTGCGCTTCAACAGGACATTGACAAGGCTAAACAATTAGCGAAGCTGAAAGATTTGGATGTGAAAGATGTTGCCCTGGTGCTTTTCGGCAGCGCCGTGGTCGATCGTTATGAGCAGTTGCTCGATTATGTTGCCACCGGTCGAAAATATCTGGATAAAGTTCAAAAGATGACGGCTTCGGACAAGGTAGAAAAGCCCCCGCGTTTCAAGGGACAGGATATTCATTTTCCGTTTCGCTATCGCTATCCCAAATTTCTCCTGCGTCAGGCGAAACTCTCCGCTGCCACTGCAGCCGGGGATACCAGCCGTGCCTATTTTCTTGAGGGATATTTAACTGGGCTGACCAATCAACCCTCAGTTCTGGGAAGGCCCACCCGGTTTAACATCGATTTGATGCGCCTCGATGGCAATAAATATCGGCTGGCAGGAAGCCTGGATCATATCACCGATCAATCGCGGGATTCCCTGTGGCTTAGCGCCGAGAATTTTGGCCTGGGAAAAATCAATCTGAAAAAGAGCAAATATTTCCCAGCGGCCATTTCGGCCCAGAAGGGCAACATTATGCTGGCTGGATTTTTTGTTAGCAATAGCATCGACCTGAAGTTGAACCTTGATGTTTCTCCGGTGAACTTCATTTATGAAAGTGAAGCAACCGATCGCGTATCGAAAATCGTCCGAGAGGTTTTGGGGGGACTGACCAATGTGAACTTAAAAGCGCAGCTCATTGGCGGTGCTGGAGCCGATTTCAAATTGAACCTGAACTCCAACGTCGATAATGTGTTGGCCAATCAAATCAAACTGACCATTGCTGAGAACCTCCGCGAGGCCCAGCAACAGGTCGAAAGCTATGTCCGCACCGAGGTCGATAAAAAGCGCAAGCAGGTCGAGGCCATTATCGATGAAAATCGGCAGAAAGTTTATGCTGAACTGGATCAAGCCAAGCAAAAAGTTTACCAAATCACTAACGAGTTGGAGCAGCGAAAGAAGGAATTAGAGGAGCGAAAGAAGAAACTCGAATCGGATGCCAAGAAAAAAGTGATCGATTTCATCAGAAAGCCGGGAAATTAATTGGTGTTTGAAAATCAAATAGCAAAGCTGAGTGAAGTTTTTTTCTTTTGCTGGATTGATCTGATGTCTCGCTTTCCATCGTCCTATTGTGAAAGCTGACTTTTTAAATTCGATCAATGTAAGATGTCATTAGCTTAGCTTGAGACTTTCGCTTAATTCATGAATCGATTTTGCTGTGTTTAGAAAGCGAATTGAGGCTTTCAATCAATGTCAGGGAGAATTCAAAGAAATCTCATAGATCTGGTGACAGGGACTTTTGTCTCTCGTGTGCTGGGCTTTTTGCGAGAGCTGGTGACCGCCGCCTATTACGGCACCAATCGCGCTATGGATTTGTTCGTCATCGCCTTCACCATTCCCACATTTTTCAGACATTTTTTGGGCGAGGATGTGGTCGAACGGGCGTTTTTGCCGCCGTTCAAGCGATTGATCAGCCAGAAAAAATATCAGCACGGATGGCAGTTACTGTCCTCTTGCTTTAACTTGATGGTCATAGCATTGATTATCGTCACCGCTATCCTTTATCTCATCGCACCGCTGATTGTCAAAATTATCGCACCAGGCCTGGAGCCATCGGTCTTCCCCAAAGCGATCACCATGACATATTGGATTTTGCCGTTCATGTTGATCATTGGCCTCTCAGCCTTTGTCGGCAGCGTTCTGAACTTCTTCGAAATGAACAAGATCTACAGCCTTGCACCAGCCATGTTGAGCATCGGGGTGATCATTGGCGTCCATTACTTCAGACCATTTCTGGGCATCTATGCGCTCCCTGCTGGCTTTCTGTTAGGCGGGTTGTTAGAGCTGATCATTCAAATCCCCTTTTTATTCAAACGACAAATCTGGAAGGACACTCATGCCAGCTATTCCCCCACGCTTCATCTCAACGAAGCGGAGATGAGAACGGTGAGCCGCGAAAGCGGGTTCATCTTGCTCAAGTCATTGCTGGATAAATCGGTGGAAATTGTGGATCGGATGCTGGCTTCATTTTTGATCACTGGTAGCATCGCCTCGCTCTGGTACGCCCAGCGACTCATTCAATTGCCAGTCGCTATTATCGGGCTTTCTATCAGTCGCGCGTTGGTGCCATATTTGACCGAAAAAAAAGCGTTGGTTCAAGATGAGGATTTTTTGGCTGGAATTCGCCTGGGGATCCAAATGAATCTTGCCCTCGTGCTGCCCATCATCATGATCATGGTGGCAATGGCCACGCCAATCATCAGTCTGGTTTATCAGCGCGGCCACTTCGATGCCGAAAGCACGCGACTCACCGCTATCGCGTTCTGGTGCTATTCTGTCGGATTGCTCGGCATCAGTTTGAACACCTTTTTTTCCCGATTGTTTTCGATCTTTCAGAAGAACAAGATGCCGTTTTATATCGCCATTGCCACGGCCATTCTGAACATCATTCTCAACTTCATTTTGGTTAAAACCCCGCTGAAACACGGGGGGATTGCCCTGGCTTCGTCCATCGCCTTTAGCCTGAGCTGTTTGCTGCTTTTCTACTTTCTCTCGAAAGAGTTGCGTCATCAAATCGACTATAGGGCGATTCTTCGAGATCTATTTATCATCAGCTTAGTTTGCTTCATCATCGGTATTATGATCTTTCTGGGCTATCATCATTTGCTCAAGCATTATTTAGAGGGAAAGATCGATTCTTTGTTAATTCGAAATGTAGTAGGTTTGGGAATCGGTGCCACCGTCGCAGGTTTACTCTATCTCTCAGCCATGCGTCTCATCGGCCCAAAAGAGATCCGAGCTCGGATCAATAAGGCTTTCTTTTAAAATCCCAACTCATCTCTGTCTTCTGCGCGGAATGGATCTTAATTCCAAATGATAAATTCGATCCAACGCTACATCCCGCAATTCATAGATCCCCTCGCCCAAATCAGAAAATGGGACTGCTGTTCCAGATTCATCGTGAATTGACCTCAACTGATGCTGGTCTAATAGAAGATGCACGGAATGATTTTCAATGCATAGCAACTCTGCTCGACTGTTGTTTTCGAAAACCAGCAGGCCCTTCCCATTGGGCAATGATTCTGCCAATAGCTTCCCCTCGTTGCTCACGATTTGCCAATAGCCATAATCCACCCATCGGACCAACCCATCGGGTTTGAGCTGATATAATTTGAGCAAGTTGACAATTTGAGTGCGCATTTCACCGTGAATTGGGGCATCGTGAAAGCGCTTGAGATATTGGATAGATGGGACACCATAAATCGCGCTGGTGACGTAATGGTAGAGCGCAATTCCCTTGGGGAGATCCGCTGCGTCCCCATCGATCAACATGCCAGGAAGCGCTTGCGTGATGACCCGTGCCCGTTTCTCTCGAACCGTCTTGTTATCCCAGTCGTCGTTCACTCGGAGCATGTCCTGAACATCTGCAAAATGGGGATCGACCGCAGAGCTAATCAATAGCGCATCTGGTTTATATCTTTTAGCTGTTTCATAAAAAACCTTCAAATAGCGATGGGCCTCGCGAAATCCAATGCCAGCGTTACTATTGGCGTAATTCGCCCGGCTGGGATCGCGCGCCAGGAACAGGCGATCGATCTTCAAGCCATCGGCATCAAGTTGATTCGGCCCATTGCCGAAAAGGACCTGGCAACACGAGTCCACGTAGCTCTCGAACAAGGGATGGGTTGCATCGAGATATTCTCCATCGATGATTGCCATGCGGACTGGCAACGCTCGGGCCTCTGCTTTCCACGCTTTCCAGAACAGGATGACCTTTATCCCATGATCATGGCACCAATCGATCATGTTCCGCAAGTCCCGAAACCGATCCGAAGGCGTTGCCTCGCCATCATTCATTGCCCATTTGCTCTCGATGATCAAATTGAAGTTTAAGCTATCCAGCGCATATCGCTGTTGAATCACATAATCTCTGACCCATTGACTATTATAATTCGGATGCTCATCTATCATTTGATTCACCCGCTGTTCTCCCCACGTCGAAACTAAGGGACGCTTCCACCAGCCAGGAACGCGCCTTGGTTGTTTCTGTGCTTTATTATTGTGTTGCCGAACAAAGCGAGCATATTCCCCTATTGCATCCCATGGCGAATTATTGAAGGTGAAAATTATCGCGGGGAACTGATAAAGAAGCTCGCGCTGAAATTTTATTCGATCCCATGGAAGATCCAGCCAGAGCGCATTGTGTTTAAATGAATAGAGGGATGCATCAGGCAGATCCAACAACCCGGTACTGAACCATCCTGCTCTAGTTTTGAACGATAGATTCAGCGGCGCTGGTGCAAAACCCCATTGCTGATCCCGATCCGCACGAAGATCAACAACGGGATTCGTTCGGAAATAATCATCTGGCTCTGGCGAAAAATATTGATCCCAATTTGTTGTGTCAAATCCAATGTCGTTTCGCCGGAAAAGATAGGCTCCAACGCTATTGAAATTCTTCGGAAGCACAGATTTGATTTCTATTTTAAAAGCGTTATGATAACAAGTAAGTTTTATCTCCTGCGCTGTCATGCCATCCAAGCCTGCAGTAACGATAATCGCTCGATCGCTGATTTTCCACGAGCGAACAATGCTGGCCTCTTCCCTTCGTTCACTTAGATCGAACTGTATATCAAGCGGGAATGACGTGTAAGGAACCCCGTCTTTATTGCTAAGATGTGCCTGGCCAATGGTCTTATCCAATTTCAATTGATAGATGGAAGTCTTGATTGTGATAGCGTCCTCAGATGCAATGATATTAATTTTATCATCACTTGCCTTCGCCAAATCCGACAGACCAACGAGCATGATGCAAATCATGACCATTAGCAATTCTTTTTCTATGGAATCAAATCTGTTAAAATGTGATCCAACCATATAATCCCAATGCTTATTTTGGTGACAATTGGAGTTCCCATGCGATTTGCGGACCGCAAGCGAATCAGCTCAATGTCCCTGGAACTCAACAAGCGGCGCTGTTTTGCCTGCCAATTTAACAAATTCATGCCTCATTGTCAAGTTGATCGACAAAAATAGAACAGGCTTTGCAAAAAATTAATTTTGGGTTTTGATCAATGGTCAAAGGATGGGCTTATGAGGTATCATGTCAATCAATTATATGAAAGATAGTGGTCTGATGAAAAATTTGCTAACAAACCAGAAGGCAAGAAGAGACAGAGGGCACAGGATTTCAATTGATTTTCGATGAACATTTTTAATTGCACCGATGCCCTCTGTTCCAGAATTAATTCTTGTTGCAAAATTATCAAAACAGGATAGATTGTCATACCTGCGCATACAGGCATCTCATTTTTTGGTTGACTTAAGCATTAGTTAAAAAAGAGATCGCTGCTATCGCAGGAATGACATCGTTTCCTTTGATTTCCTTTTTGCAACTGAAACAATTAACATACATCATATTTGCAATTCGCTATTGCAGCTTCACCATTTTTCGGGTCGCGATTTGGTGAGAGCTTTTATTTGTTGCAGTGATTCGATAGAAATAGATCCCGCTGGCAACATTATTGCCCAGGTGATCTTTACCATCCCATGTTACGATATGCCAACCGGCTGGCAGGTTCTCGCTCACGAGGTTGATGACCTTGGCGCCACGCAGATCAAACACTTCCAGTTTCACATCTGCTGCTTGAGCCAAATAATAGCGGATGGTTGTCGTCGGATTAAATGGGTTTGGATAATTTTGGCGCAACTCAAAATTCCGTGGTTGATTGATGGATTGATTCGAAAAAGCCAGCTCTGTTGGGGGTTCAAAATCGATTTCAACATCATCGATGTACCAGCCCAGATCGTTCACCGCTTCATCGCTGCCGAAATGAAATCTAATCTTGATCGTATGATTCAGAAAGGGGCTGAGATCCACCACAGAGTGATGCCAGAAATTTCCATTCGGGGCTGGCCCGCCGAAACAAGGTTCGCTGCCCAGAAAGGTATTGAACGGATCCAGCACGCCATCGTAGCCTTCTTCTGGGACAACCACTTGAAAATCCCCCGAATCTACCGCAATTTTGATATTGCCACCATCCCAAAAGGTGTCGTCGCTATATTCGTTTTGGTACCAATGCCAAAAAACCAGCCGTGCTGCTGAACGATCCATTAAGCTGATTTCTGGCGTTTCTAAAATCGATTCCGTGAGATCGCTGTAATTGCCTTTCAAATTGGTCGCCCATAAATGAACGCCTGAATGGGCAGTTTTTGGGCCAGAACTCGGGATCCCCCATTGCCAATCCCCGAGCGTCACAGGCGTTAGAATTTGCTCCAATTCAAAATCAAAGATCAGGCTATTTTTCAGGTGGAATTTTAGAAAGCCAATGCTTGGAAGCAACGTCTGGTTTTGATTCGCAGAATTATCGGTCGCTAAAAGTTGATATTTGACTGTGTCCCCCACGGAAAAATTTTCCGCAGGGATCAATGCTTGATAAAGATTTTCGATCGAGGTCAGATTCATGGTCAGCGTGTCTGCTTTACCTGATTTTTTCAGATAAATCAATTTGACGCTCGAAATACCGATGTTATCTTTCACATAGGCACTGATTGGAAATTGATCGGCGAAAGCCGAAGCATATTCCAATGGAGTAGGGATAATTTTGGGCGGTTCAAAATCTGCCGCCACTTTGAAAGAGAAAGTCGGCCGCGGAGCGCTTCTCGGCAGTAAGCCAACCCTACCTCGTTGGTCCGAGGCGCTAAGATAATAGTAGATTTGATTCGCCGAGCTCAGCGCCGGAATCAGTCCCTGGTATTCATTGGGATTGCCAGTGGGCTGCAAGAACACTGAATCGAACGGTGCCACGCCCGTCGTATTATAAAATAATTTGAAACTGGCCGAATCGAACGGAACCGGCGTGGTTAATACCAGCGCTGGTTTGATAGTAGCTGTAATCAAATACGGTCCAGTACTTTCAGTGTCTCCCAACGGCCGATGCTGAATGAGAGGCGGCTCCCCTGAAACGTAGGTTAAATACAGCATCGGACCGAGATTTTCTAAGATCTGTTTTTGAATGAAAGCTGTATCGGGAAAGAAACCAGAGTAAGCAACGCTCTCCGCTGTATTGCCCACTTCAGGTGTAAATCCAAACACCTTGTTTTTGGTCGTTTGCTCTCCATAAAACCAATCATCTGTGCTACCATTGGTGTTATACAGCTCATAACCTGGTTGTGGTTTATAACGATTATATGCCACACAACTATCGGCTAGCACTTTAAAAATCGCGTCATCTGGGGTCAATATCGGCGCATAGCCCCAGGGATAGAGCCATAACTGGCCATAGCTATGAAAAGAAAGATTGATGACGAAATGATGTCGAGAGACAAAGTCGCGAATTGCCTGGGACTCTGGTTCAGAGAAAGGTCCACTACCTCGATAAGTTTGACTGCTAGGGAAAGGACTCGATCCTGAATTATCATAGCCCCAATTATATCCGAAATTGCGATTGAGATCGACTCCGTCATAATCGGGATCGAACACTCCATTATTATTGTTATCCCGCTTATTTTTTCGCCACCACATTGGATCATTATAACTACTTGGTGAAGTGCCGCTGAACACATATTCATGCCCATCGGGATTGAATGTGGGACAGAGCCAGATCTGTCGGTTATCCACCAGATAGGTGACATAACCGTCTTTGCCATAATGATCGATCAAATAATGCATGAAATAAAGGATGATCTCCGGTGTGATGATCTCGCGGGCATGCGTATTGGCCATATAAAAGACCTCTGCTTCATCTTCCTCAATCTGGACGTTATCGGAAATTTTCAGCGCCCAGATATCATAGCCACCTCTGCCAACTGTCTTTTCATAACTATCGCCAATATCTTCCAACATTGCCAAGTCGGGATGCTCCGCGACCACCTGCTGCATCTCATCAAGCATTTGCTGATAATTATGAAAGTGATCGAAATAGCCAGACTGGCGTAATTGTCGAGCAAAAGCATCCGCATCGGGCAATAACAGTTCAGTCTTGAAACCGAGCCGAGTAATATTTTGGAGCTCTGTTTCGATAACTAACGCATTGACCGAATGAGATGCCGGATCGATCGCGGTCACATCGATCCCAGTTTGAAATAGTTCCTTCACGACTTGATTTGGTTTTCCAGTCAAGTCAATTCTAACGATTTTTCTGGTGAATTGTTGACCCGCCATAGCTGATCCGATAATCATCATTTGAATCAATAGCACCAAAATACTTTTTCTCATCATGAGCTCCTTTCATCTTTTACCTTGATCACTTGACATTTCGCCTGATTGATCCCCATTTGATGGGCATATGATGAGGGGACGATTCTGCTTGATGCAACTTTTGAATGACTCCATCACTCAGGGTCGAAATTCTTCCTAAGCCAGAAGGATTGCAACTAAAAATTTGACTGAGAATATTTTCCTTTCGATCTGAGTCGTCTAACTTTTGCCTATAAAAAAATAAACAGCGAGAAATGCTGAATCAGGATGGCCTTCGAAATCGTTTTATAATTCGCCTTTGAACCTCTGTCGCGCATAGACATCCAATATCTTTCGGCTTCTCAAATCAAAAATAAACTCAATATCTGCAGCGTACATCAGATCATATTGGTGGGAATGAAAGATCAACTGATTTTTGTGGGTATCGAACCAGATGGCCCAAGACGGGTTTGGTAGCAATTGCAATCTCGACCCCTCAACGGCAATAGCTTCCTGCAATTTCTCTCGCATGCGGCAATATTCATCGCTGACTGTTTTAATTATCTGCCGCGTATTGTACAAAATCTCAAAAGTTAGAGGCGACAAATAGTTGTATTGGAGCGAATCGTGAGCAACGGGATATCGCACCGATTGTCGAATGACTTTGCCCCTAATCTTTATTAGCATTCCATCTGGACAGGATAATTTGGTAGATAGGGGGATATAGGAGCGCCCATTTTCAAATATTCGAACAACGGGAAATTCATCGAGAAACACGCTGCTATCACAATATATCCCGATCGTCTCCACAACTTGATCGGGCGCTGACCGTGCAATCAACGACCCTCCCGAAACCATTCCAGATTGAAAAACAGATTGTCCAACATGAAGCTGATAGGTTTGGCTACCGCAGCCAAAGCAAAGGACGGAAATAATCACGAGAAGAAAGGTCGATTTCATACGAACCTTCGCTTATGTTGATTGATCTCAGCTTTCAGCTATAATATAGACACCTTCATTTTAATTTTCAACAGAAAATTTCAATCCTCTCGAAAATTTTTTCATTGGGACGTGGGGATAAAAAAGCCATTTTGTTCGAAAATTTTGCTTGATAATTTTGTTTAAATTTAGTATCTTTGACCTTGCAAATAATTGACACTATCAATTAAAATTGATATCAAGACTTTCCCCAAAATGATCAAGCAATCTATCAACTCCATTCCTGTGGCTTTAGCTGAAATTACTTCACGTCTGTTTGCCAATTGTAATGAAAAAGAATTGTTCCATGCAGCGAAATTTGGTATATCCACTGTTGAATTTCGTTGCATCCGAATCCTGGCAGAAAAAATGCAGCTCAACGTCAATCAAATGGCGCATGAAATGTCGCTGACCAGCAGTCGGGTTACTCGCATTGTCGACAGATTGGTAGCGAAAAAATTAGTTCGTCGGATAAGCGACAAAAATGACCGCCGGGTGTTCAATCTTTCTTTGACCCCAAAGGGCGAAAAATTGGCCCAGCAATGCATTGCGGAACATATAAAAATTCACGAGGAAATCATTGGCTATATTCCAGCGGAATATCATCAATCGATGATTCAGTTGCTTGAACTATTGAATCAGGCAGTGGAAGCCTGGCTAGGCAAACAAGTGGCATCTTGGGGAGAGGATGTCAATGATCATTAATTCAGAGTTGGTTGTCAGGCATTTCTTTTGGTCAAAATAGCAAAAATCACGCTTTCGTTCGCATTATTTCTGACGGCTCTCATCGCTAAAAGAAGAGGCCAAAGAAAAAAGAAATTGATCAACTAAACACAAAACCAAAAAATCAAGAGGAAGGAAAAATGGCGAGACTCACAAAAAAAGACATCCTATGGTTGCAGGAAAAGTTTGGTTCGAGAGTGACCTTTGATAAAACTGAACGCGTGTTATATGGGCATGATATTGCTGCCATGCCCAAGCTATTCAAACCGTTGATCGGCAATACCACGCCGGATGCGGTGGTACAGCCGAAGAATGAAGATGAGTTAGTGGCATTAGTGAAATGGGCTGCGCAAAAAAGAATTCCGTTGACCCCCCGTGCCAAGGCTTCATCGGGCTATGGCGGGGTGCTCCCAACTCGTAAGGGCATCGTCGTGGACTTTTATCGCATGAAAGAGGTGTTAGATATCAACAAAAATGATTTGACTGTGACAGTCCAGCCAGGTATCACTTGGGAGCAATTGGAAAAGAAGATCGACACGAAAGGTCTGATGTTGCGGCTTTATCCATCAAGCTACCCTTCATCCTCGGCTGGAGGATGGTTGGCCCAAGGCGGAGCAGGATTCGGCTCGTACGAATACGGCTGGTACTCTGAAAATGTAGTTTCGGCTCGGGTGGTTTTGCCGTCTGGCGAGGTGAAGGAATTTTCTGGTCATGAGTTGGATCTTATTGCCGATGCCGAAGGGATTACCGGCATCATCAGCCAAGTGACGATCCGGGTGCAGCCATTGACCAAAATCGATGTGGTTGCGGCCGCTTTCGCCGATCCTGTCAAATTGACTGCAGCGATGACAGAGGTAGTAAATAGTGATTTGCCGATCTGGTCAATTATGTTCATCAATCCGAGGATGGCAGAGATGAAAAATCGGGCGCCTCAGATGATGCATCACGGCCACCCAGTGGGCCACAAGCCGCTGCTGCCGGCTGCTTATGTTGTAACGTTTGCATTTCGACACAAAGACCGCGAGGCCATCTTGGCAAAATTGCCCACCATCGTCAAACATCATGAAGGAGACATGCTGAGCCAGGAAATTGCCGATCACGAATGGCAAGAGCGGTTCAAACTGATGGTTGTAAAACGGCTGGGTCCGTCGCTTGTGCCAGCCGAAGTCGTCGTCCCATTAGAAAATTTCGCTCAAGTGATGAATGAGATCGAGCACAAAGTCGATCAGCCCGTAGTGAAAGAAGGTGTGATAATTAAGCGAGGCAAGAGCGGCAAACCGGAGGTCGTCATTCTGGGCTTTATCCCCAGCGATCAAAGGAAATTCTCCTACAATTTGGTGTTCGGCCTGGTGCTGACGATTCTGAAAATAGCGGAGCGAAATGGCGGCCGACCGTATTCAACAGGCCTTTATTTCTCCAGCCGCAAGAACCAAATTCTAGGCAAGGATCGGGTCAATCGAATTAAAGCATTCAAAAAGAGAATCGATCCGAAAGGGATATTGAACCCCGATAAAGTGATGGGGGGCAAGCTAATCGGTCGTATTTTGGGCATGGCCAACCTGTTGGAGCCGTTGGCACGACCGTTCGGTAACTTGCTTATTTCCAAAGTTGGAGAAAAGCCAGATCCAACCCCTATCAAGGACATCCCGGGCGATGTTGCCTGGTACGCCTACGCTTGTTCTCAGTGCGGCTACTGCGTTGATGAATGCGATCAATTCTACGGCCGCGGCTGGGAGAGCCAATCGCCGCGCGGCAAATGGTACTGGCTGCGCGAATATTTGGAAGGCAGGGCCAAGTGGGATCAGAAAATGGTCGATACGATTCTGGTTTGCACCACCTGTGAATTGTGCAATTTGCGCTGCTCTGCCTCGTTGCCTATTGAACAATCATGGATGAAACTTCGCGGGAAATTGATCCACGAGCAAGATCGCATGACGTTCCCACCATTTGAGATGATGGCGGCTGCGCTGCGTGCTGAGGGCAATATCTGGGCTGGCTACCGTAAAGATCGAACCCAATGGTTTCCGAAAGAACTTTGGGAGAAACATGGCCCAGATCGAAAGAGCAAGATAGTTTATTTCGCAGGATGCACTGCTTCCTATGTGGAGAACGATATCGGTGCCGCTTCTGTGACCCTTCTGGACGCCGCAGGGGTCGATTTCACTTATCTGGGCAAGGCCGAAAATTGTTGCGGGACGCCCATGCTCGTTGCTGGCAAATGGGAGCTGTTTGCTGAAATCATGAAGAAGAACATTGCCGCCGTTAAGGCGGTCGGTGGCGATACGGTCGTCACCTCCTGCCCTGCCTGCGATATGATGTGGCGCCATACTTATAAAGAATGGGCAGAAAAATTAGGTATCGAATATGGGATTACAACCAAACATTACAGCGAGCTGGTCGCTGAAAAAATTAAGGCTGGAGATTTCAAATTCACTCACCCGGTAAAACAGCGAATTACCTGGCATGATTCCTGCCATATCGGTCGTGTCTCAGGCGTGTATGAAGAGCCGCGCGAACTGATCAAAGCCATCCCTGGAGTTGAATTCGTAGAGATGCGGCATAATCGGCAGGAAGGTCATTGCTGTGGCAGCGTGCTTACTTTGATTAAAGAGCCTCTGGTTGCTCATGAAGTTGGCAAGACGCGATTGGACGATGCCATCGAGAACCGCTCCGAGGCAGTCTTGGCGCTCTGCCCGTGCTGCGAATTTCAGTTACGCGTGACCCAACAGAAAAAGGCGTTGTCGCTTGAAATCCACGATCTGGCAGCGTTCGCCTGCAAAGCCTTAGGGAAGACCTTTGCCGATCCCAATCCCGAAGTAACCCGTCAATGGGCTGTTTTCGAGAGCATGATCGCGCTAATGACACCCCAGGGATTCGCCAATTTGATGGATACCATGTGGCCCGAACTGCTCAACGCTATGCCATTGGGCATGGGAGGAATGATGAAATTCATCGGCAAACTTGGCTTCATTGGCGATGCCATGTTCGCCATGATGAAACCTTTGTTCCCCATCCTATTTCCCAAATTGTTGCCAGGCATGATGCCTAAGGTCATGCCGACCATGCTCGCTCGGGTTGGTGCACAGATCCCCATGCCCGATTACATGGCCGAACAAATGCCCGAACTAATGCCCAAAGTCATGGACAACTTGATGCCGAAGATGCTGCCGGATGTCGTGCCTTTGGTCGTGCCTAAGATGATCAACTATCTAAGGGGACGCACGGCAAATTAATCACAAATAAAAAACTGATTCCATCCGCTCTATGCGGATGGAATCAGTTTTCTACGCGCGAAACGATTTAAAAATAAATCGAAGTAAGCCAAGGCAAATTGACGCTTCTGAACTTTTATCGCTCAGGAGCATAATGGCCCTTTCTCAAAAAACCGAATCCTCGAAATCAAATAGCTCTTTTATTTCCTCTGAAATTGTTTAGAAATATTATCCCACAGCTTCCGATCTCTTTAAAAGATTAGATCGCATCCCTCTATTTCTTTACTTTCGACGTGAGATCCGAAAATTCAAGCTTAATTTCAAATGGCTCACCTCGAGCTGAATGTGGTTATGCATTTTCAAATGAATTTTCGTTGTCAATTGTAGTTATCAATTCACCCAGTTTCATTTGCTTTCGCTCCGCATCAGTGAGGTTACGAATTTGATCAGTCGTTTTGAAATGGACCTTCGCCACATTTACCAAAGCTTGAGCCCCGAATTTAGCCACTAAGTTTTCAGCAAATGAGATGACATTGGTTGCGCCACGCGGGAAAACCAGGCCATACTTTTGGGAGTTGACGTCAAACCAATAGATCGATTCGCTTTTCGCTAGGATCGAGGCAGCAGCCACCGTGATCTCCTGTTCCGCCTTTGGCATCTGAATCAACTGAATTCGGCGTCCCAATTTCATCAATGCATTTTCGATATAACTTCGATCGCCAAATTGATCAGAAATTGCGCGCTGACATCCATGGTGATGAATTAGCAGATTCTCGATCACCCGTGCATGGCCCCAACCCAGCAATCGATTCAAGTTCTTCATCCGCGATAACAGCACATTATATTTGATCGGGCTGATGATAACGATATTGAATTGCTTTTCTCCCAATAGCTTCTTAATCTGAATGGCCAGATTCTGGATTGTGCCATCGCTGAGTCGCTTGGAATCCTTCACCCCCAATTTTTGTAGCATATCGGCTTGCGCTTCATTCGCCAGTACCCCAGCAATCACCAATGGCCCAAAATAGTCCCCTTTGCCCGCCTCATCGGTTCCAATTCGCGTTCCAGAGATTTGGATTGAGGTATATTGCTTTTCCTCTTTCTGATAATGTTGAGCTTGTAGCGTCGCCAAAAAGGCTTCAACCTTTTTGCGCTCAGCATCATTGCTCCCGCTAATGACAACTTTGCCGTTATTATAAAGGTTCACAACCAGGGTTCTGCTTTTGGCAAGAAAGACCTGGTGCGGCCGTGGCTCAAAATCATACCCCTGTTCCTGCAAATACGCTTTGAAGCGCTCGAATTTATCTTGCTCAATCGTTAGCGTCATTGATGTTCTTTCGATAAAGATGTCTCAACAAATCTGATTTCTGGCATGAGAGGGGATTCATACTGATCACAATCCATTAGCATCTAAAAGCATCTGCTTTCGATACAACTGTTCCATCACACCAAAATCTTCGGTAAGGCTCTTTTCTAATAATTGAGCTGCTTTATTGAGGTAAATCGGCAGTACCATTTGTTCTTCGGCTGAAAAATTGCTGAGGACATACGCCTCTACTGTCCCTGTAGCAGGCCGTGACACTCCTAACCGCAACCGCTTAAAATCCCTAGTCCCCAATTTATTGGAAATGGAACGAAGGCCATTGTGTCCAGCCAGTCCTCCATTGGTCTTAAAACCGATAACCCCAAAGGGCAATTCAATGTCATCATGAATCACCAAAATTTGATCTGGTTCGATCCTCAAAAAATGAGCCAGCGGTTGGACGCTTTCGCCACTCAAATTCATGTAGGTTTGCGGCTTGAGAAAATAGATCGTCTCTCCATTCAAGGAATGACTGGCATATTCTCCTTTGAACTTGTTTTGCCAGGAAAGCTGAGGAAAAAAGGAGACACGTTCCAACATCAGCCAGGCGATGTTGTGGCGTGTATAGGCATATTTTGGGCCTGGATTTCCCAGGGCAACGATCAATCGTAACATTAACAGTCTGCTCTAATCAAAAAAATACTTCGTTTCAAGAATCCTTTGACTCCTAATTAGAATCGCTTTTTTTGATCTTTCCATCCGATCAAATATGCAAGACATTATTCATCACATTCTGATGACTGATGACTGATAACTGATCACTAATCACTGCTCATTATTCAGTCCCCAGTATCTCTGATCCCACAAATACTCTGGCTTGACATGTCGCAATGATTTGAAGATATTTTCTCGCGTACCTCGATAATCCTTTTCCAGATTTAATAATAGATTCTTTACGTACGCACGCTTGGTCAAGCCGGCAGAGGGGCAGAGATTAACAAAAGTCGGAAAATCGTTTTGAGCGGCAAACTCTTTGATCTTCTTTTCCCAGATATAAACCAGCGGCCGAATAATATGAAACTTCCCCTTAAAAAGCTCTTGATTTGGCATCATGGTCGATATCTGCCTTCCGAAGAGGATGTTGATGAATAGCGTCTCGATCACATCATCTTTGTGATGTCCCAGGGCAATTTTTTGGCAACCGAACCGTTCAGCCAATTCGATCATCCGCTGCCTTCGGAACTGCGAACAGAGAAAGCATGGCTTTTTGCGGTTCTTTTCACTATGTGCGTAAGTCCCTATCTGGGTCACTTCGATGTGATATTCATGACCATTCGCCTCAAAATAGCGCCGCAGTGGTTCAAAATGGGCTGGATTCTCCCCATGAAATCCAAGATCAATATGTACCGCTATGAGTGAAATATCGTTCGGAGTAAAAATTTTTCTACCAGAAAGCAATTTTAGCAATACAAAGGAATCTGCACCGCCCGAAATACCGACCAAAATCCGATCCCCTGGCTGAATCATCTGGAAATCGGTAATGGCCAGTTCCATGTTTTTTCTGAGAAATTCATATAAGTTTTTCTTCATGACTGCCAACAAAATCGAAATATCATAGAACTTTTTGGCGCAGCGTTTACGTCCAAAGCACTCACAAGTCGCTTCTGTGACCGCTGACTTTAATGATGTTTTCTTATGCCACTTCTTTTAGCTTACAGTTCTACTCAATCTTTTGAGCATAGAACGAGATCAGAACGCCACTATTTGGTCTTTAATTTTGCTTCAACATACTTTCGATCTGATCGAGAAAAATCTTCTCGCCTTCTAAATTATTGTAGCCATGCTGCTCATCGATGGAAACGGCTTTTTTTAATAACTGATAACCTTCAGAGTAGTCATTTTGTTTCAATTTTATTAAACCCATGTTAAAAAGCACCAAAGATAAAAATTCAAAGTTGTTTGTTTGTTCATACAATGATGCGGCCTGATGATAATAATCAAGCGCTGGGAGCAAATTATTTTGCTGATTATAGACATCCCCCAACCGATCGTAAATTTGAGCTTTGGCTGCGACTGCATCATCATCGCTCAGCAGTTCTAACGCTTGCTCATAGCAACCGATAGCCCGATCGGCTAATTTTTGCTTTTGCAGCACCGATGCTTGATGAAGCAGCGTCTGAATAATTCCTCTTTTATCATCCAAGATCCGATATAAACTATTGCTCTTTTCAAAATAGAAAAGCGCACTATCCAGCTCTCCTGCCTGTTGAAATGCCAACCCGAGATGATCATACCCGTCCGCTGTTTTGGGCTCATGATGATTCTTAATACTCAAGGCTAAACTTTGCTTAAAGAAACGAATCGCCAATGGAAATTCCTTATTTTCCTGATGGGCATTACCCAACAAATTCAGCGAACCAATCATCCCAGTTTCATTATTCAATTGTTCGTGCAGTGCCAGAGCCTTTTGATAATAAGCAATCGCTTTATTCCGCTGATACAATAGCTGATAAATTTGACCAACGTTTTCATAGGTCGCTGCAAGGTTTATCGAGTCTTTTGCCTGTTCCATGGTTTCAACGGTGGATTCAAAGATGCTTAGCGCCAGTTTCCACTGACCAGCCATTAAATGGGCATTCCCCAGGTTTTGGGCGATGCGAATATATGCATCATGATCGCGATAATTGTTCAGCGATGAATATGCGCGCTGATAATAAGCCATGGCGCTATCCTGTTGTTGGTTGATTTGGAAAGCCGCCCCAATATTGTTTAGTGCAAGCGCCGATTCATAACCATTTTTGGATAATGATAATGCATCCCGCCAAAATCGAATTGCATTTTGACGATCCACTCGCGCCCTGGATGATTCGCGCTCAAACACCAATCCCTGATCCCAGTGACTTTCAGCCAAATGAAAGCTGGCTGAAAATGATTTGAGACTGCCAAAGTAATTCATCGCATCAGGGTATTGCTTGACTATCAACATAAAGTATCCCCTGAGAAAATCCGTCAGTTCAGAAATGTGATGAGAGTCAAATGATGGTAGATCAAACCGTCGCAAGCGGCAAATTTTTCCGCTTAAGATAGGTGAATCATCGCTCAATATTCCATGGATGCTCGCCCTTTTCGGAACAATTAACGTCGGCCGAAAGGATGAATGTGAGATACCATTTGCTTCAGGAACACACGATAGCACCAAATTCGCAGCGCTATTATCCCCAATTTCCTCCAGCCGGTCCAAATTAAAATTTTTTTCATCCATCCGATGAAATATCAACTCAATTTTTGCGAAAAACGGATTAATTGAGATCGCTTTCAAACTGTCAATCACCATTTTTTCAAGAGAATCGAACCAGGACCTTTGAGATGGATCGCTTGCGGTGACCACGGCAATTCGAAACAAAGTTGGAAATTGCTTTTCGATAGCACTCATTTTTTTGAGAGATCGAATGATATGCTTCACGAAATCGTCCTCGATAGGGGCATCGAAAGGCAAAACTGCAATTTGGAGCATTCGGAAACTGTCGGCGCAAGCTGCTTCGATTTGAATGCTGCTATCCTCTCGATCGTTAAACCAGATAACAGCATCCAATTTCTGATCACGAAGTCGCTGCCGAACTGCCGTGGAGATGCGCCCAAATTGAAACGGCCCAGCATCAAGCGAGTCCAAATGGACGAACCTAAATGCCGCCGGCTGGCTTATAGCACGTGCCAATCTCGTTTCAAATTCAGTTGAATCAAAAAGCTTAGAGTTCTGTATCACAATGCCAACTCGCAACGAATCAGATCCGAAGCTGGGCGAAATCCAGAAAAATATTAGTATCACCACCAAGCGAATCAGTTTCTCGAAGTACTCCATCAAGCGCATTGAACGATCCCTTTCTTCCTTTCATCAAAAATTTCTTTTTCTTCAGTTAAAACGCGGTTTACATCCCTCTCACCGCAATATGGCAGCCGGCGAAAATTTTCTCAACCCTCTGAGCCAATTCGCGATCAAATCTTTCCTGTTTCTGAAGGATGAATGTCGGGAATCTGAAAAATTATGCTCTGGCCCCTGGTTCAGGCCGCCGAAAAAATATGACAACCCGGTATAAAAGTCAAGCCAAAACTGATACATTCAGGAAACTTAACATTTATCGATTCGCTTTGGGGATCAAGACTGAATCCTGCAAATTTTTTCCAGTGGATGGAAAGGCTGAGCTTTTCAACAAGCATGGGATTTCATTTTTTCGTACGAGACGGGAGACAGCGATAAGGGAGGAATCAAATTTTTTGGAACAAATTTTCCGCAAAGCGATCTGATAGGGACAAAACGAAAACTCCCCACGGCGGAATACTTCCATGGCCGCGGGGAGCTTTCGCTGGGAGGGATGTTTCAGATTCTCTGCTTGGAATCAGTCATCACCTTCTTTTTTATGATGATCTCCTGATCTTTCTGTTCTGGCAGAAGCTCGGGCAGCCACAACTCAATTGATCTTTCTGGGTTCCCGCGCCATCGAAATTCGCGAATCATTCGCTTAGGAATAATAATGGTGGATTCCTCGTCTTCCCTTGTTCCAAGCGTAATGGTTAGGCTTTGCTTTTTATTCTGCCGAATGATCTCAAAAGAGACATCATCATCTTCTTCGTATTCTGCAATAATCTCTTGAACATCTCTCGGCGTCGCGACTGACTCACCGTCAATTTTCACGATGACATCACCAGATTTTAATCCAGCTTTCTGGGCAGGACTATCCTTGATAACGTCAAGGATCAATACTCCTTCCCCAGCTTGGACGCCAAAATATTGAGCCAGGTCTTCGTTGATCTCATGAAGCTGAACCCCGAGATAAGCACGATTGGTTCGATACCCTCCGAAGAAATTTCTCGGATTCGGAAAGAAAAACATATCGCTTTCTGAACGTCTTGCTCGACCAATCGTCACCGTGATGGTTTTCTCTTTGCCATCACGAATAACGACAATCTTTGCCTTTTCCCCTGGCTGGAGGCCTCGAACCACTCGGACCAACGTGCTCGATCTTGTGATCTTCACATCGTTCACCCACTGAATGACATCATCCTCCATCAAACCATCGCGCTCGGCAGGACTATTTGGCTCAATTTCAGTAATCACGACACCAAAATCTGCCTTCAGGGCCTTTTTTTGGTGACGAGTCAGCTCCTGGGTTACGACACCCAAATAGCCTTTCTTTTTCGCTTCTTTTTCCGCGCCCATTAACTGTATAGCCCCTGACACTGTCAGCACAGCTATCAAAAATAGAATGAGGCCTATCATCCATATTGAATTGAATCTTTTCATTGCTAATCACCTCCATTGGTTCGAACTACGAACGAGCTTCTGCAAATTAAAATCATCCCAATCTGAATCGCCAGGTCGCGGCGTGCAATCTCATCAATGCTGAGAAAATGTCTTGCAGACTCCTCTTCAGATGAAAAGGATCCTTGCAGTGATTTGATATTCTGCTGAGATCCATGGACCTACTGATTCAATTTGCTCAATCGCCACTAATCATCTCTGGCTAAATATCAAGACTGCTGCACCCCAAAAAAAGTTTTATGGAATACCATCATCAAGAATGGAACTCTGTTGCTTAAAAATTGCAGTTGCATCTGTTGAAAAATAAGATTATATTCGGCCTCAACATTTATCAATTCAATTTTCGAGGTAGAATGATGTGGCTTATAATTGCTGCAATTATTGGTTCAGTCTTAATCTTTTTGGGTTTTCTTGGATGTATCATCCCAGCGCTTCCGGGACCACCTTTGAGTTTCATTGCGTTGCTCCTCATCGCGATCGTCTCGGACTTCTCGCCCCCTCTAACTGGAAATTTGATCTTTATCATGCTTGGAATGACCGTAGTTGTTACGGCCATGGATTATTTCATCCCTGTTTTGGGTGCCAAAAAATATGGCGCCTCGAAATGGGGAATTTGGGGATCAATCCTGGGGATGCTTTTTGGAATCCTTTATCTTCCACCTTTAGGAATGATCCTCGGCGCGTTTCTTGGTGCCGTGATCGCAGAAATGATTGCAGGCAAAGCGACATCATCAGCCTTTAAAGCTGGAATAGGTGTATTCCTTGGAACCTTATTAGGGACCATTTTAAAACTCATCGTTGTGAGCGTCATGGCATATTATTTCATTGTGGCTTTGATTCGTCTTTGATCTCTTAAACATTTATACCCCGCTCAAATCCGACTCGCCTTCTCACGAACATAAGGAATGAAAATAAAAATCAGAACATGAAATTCTGCCTTGGCTTATTTTGCTTTTGCCTCATCTAAACCATATGATTTCAGGTTCATGATTATTTATAATTTTTTGGTGAAATTGAACCACCAATTCTCTTTGATGCTTCATTCGGGTTATCATGGAATAATTTCAGCATTCAGATGCGAAATTTTTGAGAGCAATCTGCCCCTTTTTCGGAACTTTAGATTCCGGTTTTAAAATTGCGCTTGTTTTAATTAATTAAATTTCAAACGATTAATTTTTTGGCACGATGATTGTTACAATAGGCAATTTAAAAATTTTAGCAATTCCATGAAGCGTTCGAATATAGCCATTGTCAATGGCCTTAAAAATTGCAAAAAAATTCATCAAAGAAAAAGTGAAGGGAAAGGAACAGTTGACGTTGAAAATTGTGGTAGCATACAGTAGCAAAGAAGGCCTTTTGAGGGAATATCAGCGACAAAGGAGGCAAAGATCAAAATCGGACTCGATCCCGGAAGATTTTTTTGCAGAGGGGGATTCGCCGGAGACGATTCATGCGGTGATGGAGGCAATCCGCAGTGCTGGACATGAAGTGATCGGAATCGAAGGCGACGATGATGCACTGAAAAATTTAGCTGAAATCCAACCTGATTTGGTTTTCAATATTGTTGAGGGATTGTTCGGCGATTTTCGAGAATCTTTCATCCCACTCGTTTGCGAACGGCTCGGCATACCATATACGGGTTCCGATCCGTTGACCCTGGCGCTATGTTTGAATAAAGCACGAACAAAACAGATCCTGAACTATTATTCGATCCCCACCCCAAAATTTCGGGTGTTCTATTCAATGCAAGACGTTGATCTATGGGATTTCGACTTCCCGGCCATCATCAAACCGGTGGCCGAGGGAAGTAGCAAAGGGGTGTTCAATGATTCGGTTGTGGATGACGCAGACCAGGCCCGAATACAGATCGAGCGATGTTTCGAAAGATATAATGAGCCGGTAATGATTGAACAATTTTTAGATGGAGACGAATTCACGGTAGCAATCTGGGGCAATTGGCCCGATGTCGAAGTCCTGCCGATCATCTCGATCAAATACGACGATCTGCCATCCGGCGCACGTCCAATTTATTCTTATGAAGCCAAATGGGTTTGGGATAAGCCCGAAAAGCCGCTGGAAATATTCCAATGCCCAGCGAATTTGACCCATTTGCAGCGCCGTAATATCGAGGCCATAGCACGCGATGCCTATCGGGCGATGGACATCAAAGATTGGTGCCGCATTGATATTCGTATGGACCGGCAGGGTATACCGCATATTTTAGAGTTGAATCCATTGCCTGGTATTTTGCCCAACCCTGAAGAAAATTCTTGTTTCCCGAAGGCAGCCCGCACGAAAGGATATAGCTATGATGCCATGATCAATAAAGTGATCGAGTTTGCCCGAAAACGGTACGGCATCTGAGAACTCAATCAAATTTGAAAAATTGAAAAAGAACGCGATTTCGTTGGATTCATTTAAATTGAAAAATAGGAAATTGAAAATTCTAATTGCTTACAATGAGCCGATCAAACGCCCGGGATATGATCTCGATTATATCTCCGAAGCAGGGGTTAAGGATGAAGCGGAAGCAGTTTATCAGGCAATTTTAAAATTGGGCCATGTGCCTGCCTATCTCGCTGCCAAAAACCTGGACCAGATTTTGAGCAAAATCGACCGATTCGGCCCGGATTTGATTTTCAACCTTTGCGAGGGATTTCATGGAAGAGCTCAGAACGAGATGTATCTCGCAGCGTTATGGGAACTGCTAGGAATCCCTTACACTGGCAATCCTCCATTGACTTTAGGATTGGCTCAGGATAAAGTACTCGCCAAGAGGCTTTTTCAATCAGCGCAGATTCTCACGCCGCCCTATGAGGTTTTCCTCAAAATGCCCGAAGCATGTGGTCTGGACTATCCAGTCATCGCCAAGCCCTCTCGCGAGGACGCCAGCCTTGGAATCGAGCAGGGAGCTGCCATCCTTTATAATTTTGATGAGCTGAAGCAACGGGTTGGTGACCTCTTAATGAAATATCAACAACCGATCCTGGTGGAACAGTTTATTGATGGACGTGAATTTAATATCAGCATTTTAGGGAATGATCCGCCTCGGGCTCTCGCTATTTCTGAAATCAGCTTTGACGAATTGGGGACAACAGCGCCGCACATTACGGGCTACGAAGCTAAATGGCTGATAGATCATCCGCTGTATCAAAAAACGCCGGCCATCTGTCCAGCAAACATTACGATTGAACTTAAGCTCCGTTTAGAGCAAATAGCGCTACAAGTATATGAGATCTTAGGCGGTCGTGATTATGGCCGGATCGATACCCGAGTCGATGCGGACGGAAATATCTTCGTTCTGGAATATAATCCCAATCCTGATATCTCCTCAGAAGCGGGTTTCGTAAGAGCGTTAAAGGCCTTTGGGATCAGCTATAACGATTTTGTGGAACAATTAATTATTGAAGCGTTAAAGAGGAAATCAAATGATCGAAATTAGAAAAATGATCGCCGAAGATCGCACAGCAGTATCGCGCATTCTTGAACAAACCGATATGTTCACAGCAGCCGAGCTGGATGTGGCTTTGGAATTAATCGATATTTATTTGACAAATAATGAGCAAAAAGATTATATCATTTACGTCGCAACAAATGAACGGAAGGAGGTCGTTGGATACGTATGTTACGGCCCTACGCCTGCCACTGACGGGACTTTTGATTTATATTGGATCGCAGTTTCCCCGGCCATGCAGCAGCAAGGGGTTGGAAAAGCATTATTAAATTTTACCGAACAACAGGTCATGCTCCACAACGGTCGCATGATTATCATTGAAACATCATCCCAGCCGAAATATAAACCGACGCAGGACTTTTATTTGAGGAATCGCTATCAGATAGAGGCCAGAATCAAGGATTTCTATCGAGTCGGAGATGATCGGCTGATATTTGTAAAAAGGCTCAAATAACCAACATAGGAGGATTTTTTTTATTATGGACACCTGGCAGAGAATTCTGCAAAAAAGTTTGACGAGCGCAAAGGAAATTGCCGAACGATTCGATATTCCTTTGGCTGATGTTGAAAAAATTCAAAATGAATTTGACATAAAAATAAACCCATATTATCTGTCACTGATTAAAGAAAAAGGCGATCCAATTTACAAACAAGTGGTTCCGGACTTAAGAGAGTTGGATGATCATGGATTGTTTTTTGACCCATTAGCTGAAGATCGGGATTCCCCGGTGAAAAGCATCGTCCATCGCTATCCCGACCGATGCCTATTTCTGGTATCGCATGATTGTGCGTCGTTCTGCCGCTTTTGTACCCGAAAGCGCAAGGTCGGCGATCCAACTCAAATCAACCCGAAATTCATCGATGAAGGAATTGATTATATAGAAAAGCACTCGGAAATCAGAGATGTCATTATGTCTGGGGGAGATCCATTATTGCTCAGTGACGATTGGCTGAAATATATCCTTCACAAGCTGAGGCGGATCCCGCATGTCGAGATCATCCGCATCGGGACCCGTGTCCCTTGTTTCCTCCCGCAAAGGATTACTGCAAAATTAGCCAATCTGTTGAAAAAATTTCACCCGTTATATATGAATGTCCACTTCAATCATCCAGATGAGCTTACGCCAATCGCCGTGAAAGCCCTGGGTCGCTTGGCAGATGCGGGCATCCCACTCGGTTGCCAAACTGTGCTGCTTAAAGGAGTGAATGATGACCCTCAGGTCATGAAAAAATTGATGCAAAAACTGCTTATGGCCCGAGTACGGCCTTACTACATCTATCAAGCTGACTACGTTTATGGCACAGAACACTTCCGAACGCGAGTCGAGAAAGGACTGGAAATTATTCAGGCAATCCGCGGCTGGACCTCTGGATTAGCAGTGCCTCATTTTGTCATCGATTCCCCTGGCGGCGGCGGAAAAATCCCCCTTCTGCCCGAATATGTCGTAAAGATCACTGATGAGGAAGTGGTCATGCGCAACTATCAGGGCAAGATCTTTCGCTACACCCAGCCGAAAGAAACCAATGGCAAGCACGATAGGCCAGAACAGCTCATCACTGACCCTAAATCGAATGGCCCAACCTGCCCACTGTTAGATTTGGATGAAACATCGATGGTGTAAAAATGCCATTTGGCTGAAAATCATGTTCGTCCCCCATCCCATAATACATCCACCCGATTCATTATAAATTGATCACCACGAAGCTAACGCTTGTCTGAGGCTTCATAAACGAAACAGGTTTTACATTTGGAACTGGTCAGGAGCGGACGATCAATCCTTACCGCTCCTGATCCAGCCAATTAATTTATTGATAAAATCCATTATTCATTTGCAATTTTGCTCTCACTTGGATATATTTGATCTCAGAAATTGAATTTTTCATTTGATCAAGCAACCTTTGCACGGACATCTTATGAGATTTTGTAAAGCCAGATTTCTTTTTTTATTGAAAAAATGCGCGATTTTTTTGTTGGTACTGACCGCTTTCGTAAATTGCGATGCAAAAAAAACGCAGCAAGATTTGCGGAGCGTTGCTGCGTTGAGAAAGACATTAAACCAAAACACTCACTCAAGACCAACTCCCTCCAGACAAAGCGATCCAGAGCAAGCCCGACAGATCGCCCTAAGGGTGGAGCGGCATGTTCTGAAGAATGGTGAAACGCTTCAAGACTTAGCCATACAATATAAAACGGATCAGATCAGTATCTTGAAGGCAAATGGGATTGAAAATTGGGATCAAGTTCAACCTGGGCAAACAATTCTCATTCCAATCAACGAACCGCTCACAGAGTGATGTCATTTTTATCCTAATCAGTGCCTATTGAGATCTGAACCTTATTGGTTCATCATGCGATGTAAATTCAGCTTAAAAAATGTTCAATAATTTCATCGCCATGAGAAACATCGCAATTAAGAGGACGATTCGAATCACCCGTTCGCCCTTCTTAACAGAAACCTTTGCAGACCACCAGCCTCCAATGGCATTGCCAGCCGATAGGACAATCGCATAGCCCCATTTTACATTGTTTGTGATAATAAAAACGATGATGGCTGGCAAAGTGAACATGAAAACGATAAATACCTTATGCATATTGACTCTGACCAGATCAAGATGCATAAGATGGAGCAATGCCGCCATGATCAAAAAGCCAACCCCTGCTTGTATAAATCCTCCATAAAAACCAATCGCTAACATAACAGAGTAAAATAGCCAGGGATTAAAAAGATCTTTTCCTGAATTATTATCTGAATTTCTCGTGAATCGCGGGAAAAAAAGTGTGATCATAATTCCAATGATAACGATCCCCAGGATTTTTTGAAATAGTTCATTGCTGATCTTCACAGCGGCAATCGCACCGAGGATCCCCCCAGGTAATGTCCAAAGAGATAATTTGATACTTAGCTTGAATTGCGAATATTTCGCTTGTTTGAATGAAACCACCGCTGCAATATTTTGAACGAAAACCGCGATTCGATTAGTGCCATTGGCTAATGCGCTATCTAGTCCTAAAAATATCAGAAACGGAAGCGTTATTGTCGATCCCCCACCTGCCATGATGTTGATAAATCCAGCGACGACCCCAGCGCTGAATAAGCCCACAAGTTTCAGAATTTCGGCCATAAAATAAGAAGTTACCTCTCAAGAATCTAAATTTGAAAACATTTTTCAGGGATAATATGAATTATTTGATAAAAATTCAATCAAAATTTTTCAATCGGTTGAGCACATGAAGCGACTATTATTATAAATTATAATTTTTAAATCCCATGATCGAATGAAAAAATAGATATGTCTCAATCATTTTTGATAGCTTCGGATTTCATATTACGTGGGAAAAGGAGCCGCACATCTATCTCATGCGATTTGAGGAGCTATTGATAAAATTTAAATGCTAATCACATAAGAACAATTCATCACAATAGGATGGATATTAACAGGGGAAACGAGCTTTGAAATGGTTAGATTCCTCACTTTTCTATCAAAATTAGAAAGACCTATTTTTGCTTCGAGCATAAAGTGTGGATTATTGACTTAAGGGATTGAAAAGCTGCTTTTCAGGTTTTAGGGATCCACTGCCAGAATATCGACGAAAAAGCAGCCCTCCGCCCTTCAGAAACTTGACGCCTGAAAATCTTTTTGGTCTTTCCAATATTAGGTCAATAAACGCGTTAGCTGCTAGCAAAGAAAATCAGCATTTCTGAATTCCATCAACTGAGCGATGCTCATTATTATTCCAGAGCCGATGCCAAATGTTATGAAATGAAAATTTATTTATTCTCAAGTGTCTCTGATCTCGATAACTTCTCGCTAATTAGATTATATAGCTCAATTAATTCATTTCCAACTTCATTTGATGTAGATCCCTCTATTCGTCGCATTATTTGTTCCTTCGAAATACCGATTTGGTTGGCTATCAGCCGCGCCTGCTGCCAGGTGGGCAACCAGACCAGTTGCTCGGCAATATTTTCGACGGTTTCAAATCGTTTTAAAAAATGACCAAGATTCAAAATAAAATAGATGCGATTGGGAAACGGTGACGAAACCTCGATCAGCCGTTTCTCATCCCACACAAAACAACCGACATGCGGCTGCCATTTCAGTCCCCTTTCTTTCATCTCTTTAGCCGCCAGACAAACCTCTTCCGTAAATGGAATTGGCGCCAGATCGGTTTCAGGATTGAACGGAGTGGATTTCATGTCATTTTCTCCTGAATTATCGACTTTAGATTGCACAGTAGATATCATATCAATATTTCTTTGGCGAATTTCCAAAAGCATCATGTCATTCCTGCGTATGCAGGAATCCCCCTTGCGAAATGGGGTGGGGTGCCTGCATTCGCAGGCATGACAAAGTATCTAATTAGTGTTTGAACGAAAACTCTAGTTTTCTCATTCCGATCCGCCAACTGGTGGAGAGGAATCTGGGTAATGCTCTAATTTATTGGGATATCCAGATTCCCCGCCTCCGATCGGAATGACAAATTTTACTGGTTTCCGTTCAGGCACCAATTACAAAACCATCTCCCCCATCTTAGGCTTAAATTCTTATAGCTCGATCATAATCTTCAATATCCGATTTCAAATATCCAATAACGAGTTTAATTCTCGTTACTAATTTTCCTCACAAACCACCAACCATTCTCTATAACAGGGATCAACTTTCTAAAATAACCTCACCGAAGACATGCCTCCATCGACATGCAGCACCTGCCCTGTGATCCAGCTTGACTCATCGCTTAATAAGAAGCAAGCCAGGTTGGCGATGTCCTCTGGCTGACCGAACCTTTTTAATGGATGGCGTTCAGCCGCTGCTTGTTGCTTTTCCTCACTGCCTAACAGACGAGCTGCCAGCGGTGTATCGGTGAGCGAAGGAGCGATGCAATTCACCCGAATTTTCGGCGCCAATTCTGCGGCCAGCGAACGGGTCAAGCCCTCCACTGCCCCTTTGGCGCTGGCGATCGAGGCATGATACGACATGCCTGTCTGTACCGCCACGGTGCTGAACAATACGATTGATGCAGTCTGCTCAACTTTTTTCATGCGATTCAATGTCCCTTGAATGGTCTTCACCGCACCCAGCGCATTGATCTTAAAATCAGTTAAAAAATCTTCTTCTTTCAATTGTCGAAACGGTCGAAGGTTGATAGTGCCTGGGCAATAAACAACTCCGTTCAGCACCTCTGGGAGTTGATCTTCAGGTAATTGATCATTCAAAACGTCGAATTTAAAATGGTGAATATTTTTGATAACTGGAATTTTATCAGCGGTTCGAGAGCCAACATAAACCTCATGCCCCTGCTCAGCCAATTTTTGAGTGATAGCCAGCCCGATCCCCGAGCTGCCGCCAATGATCAAATAATGTTTCTGATTCAATCCAATTCCTCCAAAAAATTTCAAATGATTTATTTCATCAAAATTAAACTACTTGCAATTGCCGCTGTCATGCCTGTGAATGCAGGCATCTTTAATTTTGCCACCTAAACGGAACAACAGACCCTGCCTCGATTTAAGTGACAGACAATTTTCACATCATAATCATATTGCCAAAATATATTGCAAAAATTGAGTCATAAGCTCATCTCTTTTACAGGAATGACCGAGAGACCTCATCCAATTTCATCAAATCTTCCTGATCGAGCTGGAAGTGCAGCACGCTCGCATTCTCCTGTGCCTGTTTCACTTTGGTCGCACCTGGAATGGCCACCACCGTGTCGCCATGAAACTGGATCAACCAGCGCAGCGCCACCTGGGATGCAGTAGCGTTATGTTTGCTAGCGATTCGTTTCAATTCCTCGATCACAGGCGCTGTTTTTGCCAGTCCTCGTTTTTGAAACTCGGGTCGAAATCGCCGCCAACCTTTGCTCGCTTTGATCAGGTCGGGGTTCTCGTGAAATTTGCCAGATAAAATTCCCTGCGCCAGCGGCGAATAGGCGATAATGGTGATGCCCAGTTCCCTCGCCGTCTCCAGCACGCCGTTCGATTCGATGCGCCGATTCAACAAATTGTACTCCATTTGATTGGAGACCAGTGGAATATTTTGCTGAGCCAGATATTCGTAGCTTTTGCGCATGGCCTTGGCGGAGAAATTGCTCACTCCGATGGTGCGAATTTTTCCTTCCCGTACCAACTGCGCCATGGCATCAAGTTGTTTGTGCAACGAAGAAAACGAGCCATACTGCGCATGAATTTGATGCAGGTCGATGTGAAATCCATTCAGATTTTTCAACCGATCATCAATGGTTCGAATGATTGAGCGAGCCGTGCGAAAAACAGGCATCCACTTCGTCGCAATCACCACATCACCATCGGCTTTGCCTAGCGCCTTCAACGCACGAGCCAGCGCCGCCTCACTGCTGCCCCAGCCATACGCCTCAGCCGTGTCGAACCAGGTGATACCCCCTTCCAACGTCGCCCGCACAATATCGATCATGGTCTGCTCCTCAACAGCACCCCAATATTTGCCCGCAAAACCCTTGCCTTCAGAAAATTGCCAGCACCCCAGACCAATGGGCGTAATTTTTATATTTGACTTCCCAAGTGCTACCAAGCTCATATTTATTTTCTCCCATTTTTTCACAATGTACAAGTGTTTCAAGATTATGTTAAAATTGTTATCATAGTCCATCTTTTTGTCATTTCGAAGCGAAGCGAGAAATCTGAAAACTCCAAGCCTTGCGAAATTCGCACGAGTTTATAGGGAAAGATTCCTCCCTTCGGTCGGAATGACAAATTGTTCGAGATGAGGATAAGCAAATACAAGTTATTTTAAGAACAACCAAACAATAATACTTTGGAATGATGCTATTGAAGAATTCCACCATTCCATTACTCCATTACTCCCCTACTCCATTACTCCATCACTCCCCTACCCCATTTTTCCTTCCCAAAAATCTTCTCGTAAAATCCAGCTAACGCCGCCTTATATTCCTCCTTCTGAGGCAGGTTATTATGCCCGCCATCAGCGATGATCTTCAACTGCTTATCGCTCGATTTCGCTATCTGGAACAATTTTTCCGCCATTCCAGAGGGGGTAATCTGATCGTTCCCGCCTGCCAGGATCAGCAGCGGCGTTTCAATAGTAGCGAGACGCTTCACATTGCTATTTTCCAGCAGCGCAGGCTCGATTTCGAATCTTACCAAAGGCTTTAGAAACCACGGCACCAGCCTGCTTGTCCAATCTTTCGCATCGGTTACAGGGCATTCCAGCACCAATCCCGCCGCTGGTCGTTCATTGGCAACGAATGCAGCAATGAACGATCCCAGCGAATGGCCGTGGATAATTAAATTTTCGGGCATAATCTTTTTCTCCCGAGCCAAAAAATCATACGCTGCTAACCCATCCATTTTTAGACCCGTCACACTCGGGATACCATCATTCTGCCCATAACCCCGATAATCGAACACCAATAAATTCACGTTTTGATCGATTATGGCCCTAATAATATGAAATGATGTCACCATCACAAACCCATTGCCGCCAAAGTATAGCACCATCCCCTTAGCCTTGGGATTTTGAATGAACCAGCCGCTTAAACTCAAACTGTCAGCGGTTGGGATCTTAATCTCTTCCAATTCAAAGCGACTGCCCTTGAAATATTCAGGGCTGATCGTCCGCTTCACATCAAATGCTTCTTTTTCCGTCAATTTGATGGTAGTGCAAGAACCGAACAGCAAAAATAAGATAACGACAGCTAATAATTTTTTGCTCATTTATAGATCCTTTGTTTTGATGAACCCTCACGGTTGAAAAATTGAAAGTTCGTTCATTATAAGCATTTCAGATGAAAGACACTTAAAATGAACTTAAGGCTTTCAGCTACTACAATTAAGATGCCGCAACCTATAATTGGATTCGCCCAATTCGCTCATTTTATCAACCGATATCTTCTGTCAATAATGACACAAGCAAACAATATATTTTAGAAAATTTTTTCTTTGCTTTACCATCACATATTTGTCATATTAGCACCAGAATGAAGAAAAAAACATGACTCACGATGAATTAAAAAGAACAGCATTGAATAGATCAAGCGTTAAAGCTCAATACGAAGCGCTTGAGCCTGAATTTACCCTGCTAAAAGCTCTGCTTTCAGCTCGAAAAGAAGCAGGTTTGACTCAGGCAGAGATTGCCGAGCGTATTAGCACGAAACCTCCTGCCATCGCTCGTCTGGAGTCTTCCCTGACCAGTGGCAAAGATTCGCCCTCGTTAGCTACTTTAAAGAAATATGTGGAGGTATTGGGCTATCGGTTGGAAATCAGGCTTGTTCAGAATTGAACTCAATCAAAGATAATGCTGATTCATTTGGAAATTGATCATTGACTATTGAAATTTGTTTGTATTTTGAGCATTTATTATTTGTAATTTCCCTGGCGCCTTTGCGCCTCAGCGGTGAAAAAAATCATTCCGATTTCACAACAATTTTAAAAATGCCTTAACACATAAAAAAAAAATGGTGCTATATTATTAGCAACATACGATAATAAACCTCATTTTGCCGCAGGTTGCACGGCGTCTGGCATTGGTATGATGACTGAATAAACTCGCTTTACTGTTTCTCATTGATTTTTTAGCTTGCGCAAAATAAGTGCAGCGTTTCGCTGGAGATGCGGGGCATACAGGTTGGATTAGTCGCCAAAAAGAAAAGTGGGGGAAACGCATTGGCTAGATAAATTCATATAATCGCTTCATACTCACCCATTCCAGACTTCTTCCTCAGAGTATAATTCTATTTTACCTGCTTTTTTTCTTAGAAGGATCTCCTCCATATCCTGGTAAAGGGGCATTTCAGGCTCAAGATGAAAAATGTTGCCTTTTTCTTCGATCACTCGCTCGAGTTCTTCCCGAACGACTCTCCGCAACAGCGGTTCTAATTTATCGATCATTTCATCGATGGGAATGGTTAAATTATTTTCAGCTACTGTACTCATATTTAGCACCTGTCGTTTTTTAAGATTAACGATGAGTCATTTTCGAGACTTTCTATGATTAAATATAACATATTTGAACCAATAAATCAATAAATATTTCCTTTGCGTCTTTGCCCTTTGCGGTTCAAAAAAATCCAACCTATATCTCCAAACTCACCCCCACCGACGGCAAAATCCCAATATCGCTGCTGGTTCTGATTCGGTTCTCCCAGAAATCGTAGGACGGACGCTGCGGGATTTTGTAGTTGTAGATATTTTGAATATCGAGATAAACGATCAAGGTCCAGTTGCGGAAGTTGAAATAGCGATCGACTCGAAGATCCAGGTGATGGCCTGGTCTCAATCGGGCGGATAAATATTCATCAGGCAGATTCACGATCGAACCTGGGTTGCCTGGATTTTCAGTGGGACGGTAGATGGGCGTGTAGGGCACGCCTGTGTAATAGCGGAACTTGGTTGCCACTTCCCATTTGGAGTTGAAAATATAGCCGCCCGATAGATTGAGAATCACCCGCTGGTCATACTGCCCAGGATAGGTGATGCCATTATTTGCTGTCACTTTGGACTTGCTGTAGGTAAGGCTGAAAATGCCGTACAGCGGAATATCAGAGAATTTCTTCTGCAGCAACAATTCTGCGCCATACGACTGTCCCGTCGCCATCGAGGTCAGGTCGTAATAGCCGAAGGATTGAAAATCATCCTCTCTGCCGCCAAACCCTGTGCCTGTATTGGTCAGCACGATATAATCGGTTTTGCCTGGCACGATACCGCTGGGCAGATGGCTGTACTTTTTGTAATAGCCCTCCAGCGATAGCCGCACATCATTTCGGACCAGATAATCATAGCCAACCACAGCCATGCGATTCTGCAGCGCTTTCAAATTTTTATTGAACGGATTGACCACCCAGACATACGAAGGCGATTGATAATAGACGCCGCCGCTGGCTCGCAGCGAATGCTTTTCCGCCAGCTTATATTTCAACGAAGCCCTGGGCGCCAGGTAGAGCCCATCATTCAAAAACTGATAATAATCAGCCCGCACGCCGAAATTCAAATTCAAGCGTGGATGCGCCAGCCAGTCAGCCTCCACGAAGGCGGCATACTTCTGAGCCCTGGCATCGGTCTGGATCAGCGGATCCACGCCGAGCAGCGCCACAGGGATGCGATTGCCGCTGCGGTCGTAAATGGTATCGGCAAAACTGGTGGTGTTATCGTTGCGGATAAACTTGGCCGAAAGCCCGCTTTTCACGCCCAGCCGATTCGATGCGACCCAGGAGTGCTGCACCTTGGCGCTGTACTCCCATTCATCGGCATCGCTTTTGAAATACTCTCGCTCGTTCTCATCGATCTGGCTGAAACGGTAGCGGAACAGGTTGGAGCTGAGCGTCACATCGAGAAAACCGCTGTTCAGCAGGCGGCGATAGTTCAACCCTGAAATGCCCTGGTATTGCGAATTGTCCAGCAAGCCCGCATTGCGCACCCGATTCTCCAGCGAGCTTTGATCCCGATCTACGCTATTAATGGCCGAAAGTCCCAGGAAAAATAGCTTGTCCCTGGGCGAAAGATCATAGCTGAAAATGATATTGAAATCGGTATAAACAGGCACAAATGCCAATCCCGCTGCCTTGAAGATCAGATCGAGATAGCTTTTTCGAGCTGAGAAAATCAGGTTGCCATTGTCTTTGAACGGTTTCTCAAAATTGAAGCCGTATTGAGTGGCGGAAATAGTCAGCTTGCTCTCGAAATTTTCAGGGATTTTGTTGAGCAGATTGAGCGACAGCACCGACGACATTTTATCGCCATACTGAGCACCAAATCCACCTGTGGAAAAGCTCACATCTTCCACAAAATCGAGATTGACAAAGCTCAGGCTGCCGCTGCTATTGCCCTGGGAGCCGAAGTGATTGATATTGGGCACTTCGATGTTATTGATGATGTACAAATTTTCCGACGGCCCGCCGCCTCGCACCAGCAGGTCATTTCTGCCGCCCGCTGCATTGATGGCAACGCCAGGCAGGGTGGAAACTGTGCGCACCACATCCTCGAATCCGCCAGGGAAGCGCCGAATCTCTTCACGGCTCAGCCCAATAGTGCTGGGCTGGATTTTCTGCTCCTCAACGAAATAGCCCGCCGTCACTGTCACCTCGCTGCCTTCGATCGCCGTTTCTTCCAGTTCGGCATTCACATAAGTTGGCGCCGCCGTCTTGACCACGATGTCTGTTTTCAAAACGTTATTGTAGCCGATGTACATGAATCTCAAGCGATAGGTTCCCACTGGCACATTATTGATCACGTAAATTCCTTGCAAATCAGTGGCTGCGCCTCGATCGGTATCCAGAATGACCACATTAGCGCCCACCAGCGGCTGCTTGGTCTTCGCATCGACCACTTTGCCAGTGATGGTGCCTGTTTGTTGGGCGTAGGTGGGCAAAGAGATAAGCAAAATGAATAGCAAATTTATTATTCGTTTCATAGATGATCCTTTCTATATTAACAGATTCTATTGGCCGTTTTGATCGATTTATTTGTCTCATTAGATGAATTAATCGGGAAATGGATTCATTTTTTTCGGGGAAATCGGGCATTTTTTATAATATTGGATGTTATGATTTGAATGGAAGCTGTTAATCTGCAAATTTGGATTTTGAACCTTTCCATTTCATTATCACAAAAATAACACTTGCAGTCAAAAAGTATAGATACTTTTTCTCGTCCCAAAAAATGGATTAACTTTTTCTCTCGATAGCCAAAAATCTATACATGATCTTGTTTAACTAACAGATGATTCTGGTAATCAATACTTATTAGTCCTATTTTCCCACGGATGATAGAACTGTACGGATAATGAATTAAATCTCAAATTGCAAAAGGCAAATACCAAAAAATTTTCAAAACTCAAATCAAAAATTTCAAATGGAGAATTGAAAAATAAATGTTGAGGGCCACAGGTAGAAGCAAAAAATGGGGTAAAATTGAAATGCTCCGTCAAATTTTGAGGTGCTTCCAGTTTAGAAAGAGATAGTTATTGCAGAAAGGCTGTTGCAAGACATTTATTTTTTAAAAAGAATCTTCGCTGCGCTGGGTCGAGCAGAAGTATGGTTTGCTTTCTAAAACCTTTTATCACCTCTATCAGCAGGGCAAATTGCGTGATGAAGACCCCAACGAGATTCAGGAGTATATGGAATGGTCGGGCTGGTACGAGATTTACCAGGATCGCTGATAGCGTTATGAGCAAGCTGTTGAGCAGCGCTTGCAAAATCTATCCGCTCCTGCTTCGTTGCAGGATTTGCTCATTGATCAGTTAGAAATAGCGGAATAACCATAACAAATGCTCTGAATAGCTATGGCGAATCTGCGAAATTTATTCTCTTTCTTCTGGTGGATCGTCCTACCATCATGTGCCATACCATTGGCGTTTATACGAAAAGTCAAACCATTGGCATTACACGAGGACAAGTAATATTTCGCACGGGGCATGTATTACGACTGTTTGAACAAATTGATTTGCTGCACAACGCATTCTCAGGTATTTTTATGATATCATACTTGATGGAGAACTGGGCGGGTGAGATGTTTATGCCTTACCTGCTATAGCGGAACCACAAAACTAAGATTCGCACGATAAAAAAATACCAAAATACATCAAGCAACATCTTGTTACAGAAGTGAAGCTCAGCTTCGCCCGTCCCAATTTGCCTTTTTAAAGATGAAATAAATGAATTCTGCGATCTCGCCCAATCATTTTGTTAAAGTCAATTTGAACTCCTCCCCAAAATCCTCCACCTGCACTTTGCAGCCCCAATTTTCGGCCATGCGCCGCACATTTTCTCGTGAGGTCACGGTATCTACCATCACTTCGATAGGGAATTCGCCTTTGTCCACTGCCTTTTTGGTGAGCAGCACGGGCTGGGGACAGGACAGCCCTCGGGCATCTACTATTTGACTCATATTGACTCCTTTGTTTTCTTTGTTTAAACTGGTTCAATATATCGAATTCCGAGTCAGTTCAATAATCAAAGCGACGAAGCGAACCTTTCTTTGGTGGATTTAAAGATTCCTCGCTACGCTCGGAATGACTGATTACCGCATTTTGGAGATCTTTTCATTATTTTCAATTGAAATTTGTTATTGCGAAGCGCCAGTAGACGCTGAGGAACCTCCCAAATTTTTGGGACTGATTCAACGTAAATGCCTCGCAATGACTTCAAACTTCAATTATAAATAATCTATTTGATTTTTTCTCTCATGGTAAAACCGATGGCGATGCAGACGATCAAACCCAACACGACTGCGATCATTCCTGCTGTTGTAAGTCCACCAACTTGAACGACTCCGTCGACGACTTTATCGGGCGAACCTGCGAGGTTGAAATTATGGGAAAATGCAGCTCCTGTGATCATGCCGATCACGAAAATAGCGGAGTCGCCATCGCCTTCGCCTGCCAAAAAGAGCTGTCGGCCTGGGCAACCCCCTGCCAGGGCAAACGCCATTCCCGCCAGGGACATGCCCAGAAAATTCCACAAATGACTGCTATGGGCGACAGGCTGGGCCGCAAATCCCAATTTGGTCTGGCCTAGAATCAGGTTCATGATCAGAGCCACGACGAACAGCGCTCCCACGCCGCTGAGCAGATGGGTATCCCGCATTAAAATCACGTCTCGCAATGCGCCCATGGTGCAGAAACGGGTGCGCTGGGCAAAAAAGCCGATGATCAGTCCAGCAACAAGAGAGATCAACAGCGGCGCATGCATGGAGCCAGGTCCTTTGGCGCTGAAAAAGATTGGGCCGTTCTCGCTGAATTGCACCCGAAAGATCAGCAGCAGTAGCAAGCCGATCATGATTCCTGGTAGAATCCAGCCTACTGAGGAATAGGTTTTTTGAGTTCGGCCCAAATTGAAGCCCGCTTTTAAAAATTGCACGCCCACTGCAATTCCAACGGCTAATCCCGCTAATCCCAGAATTGCATTGAGGTCGCCGCCAGCCAGACGAAGTAACGCCCGCCAGGGACAGCCCAGAAAAGCAAGAGCTCCGATCATGGCAAAGACGCCTAGTAGAAATCGCACGATCGGCGCTGAGCCCGCACGGGCTTTGAACTCTCGAAATAAAAAGGCCGCCATCAGCGATCCAAGCACAAAACCAATGATTTCTGGTCGTATGTATTGAACAACAGGGGCCCGATGCAAACCCAATGCTCCCGCGATATCCCGTTCGAAACAGGCCACGCAGATGCCCATGTTGGGCGGATTGCCAAATTTCTGCAACAGTGGCGCCAGAATGCCGATCACCGATCCAGCCAGAATAATTCCCCAACGAGAAGCAAAGAATTGGGTTAGTTTTTGACGCATGAATTCTTCCTCCGATTTTATTTATTTTTGATCAAGCTCAATAATTTTTGAATTGTCATTTCGAACGTAATGATGAATCTGGTTTTCAAGTTACTTTTAGGGTTAAAGATTTCTCTCTTCGGTCGAAAAGACCCCAATATATAAGCTATCTGGTGCTCTCACTAATAACATCCCCCTGCCATCTATCAAAGGGGGGAAATCATTTTTTCACAGGCTATCAACTTTCAGAGATATTTTTTTAATCTCGTACAACCGCATCCTTGAGGATGCTTTCGTATCTTAGCCTGATGGTTCATCATCAAGCGACGTTCAGCGCACAGCCCAGCGCTCCTACAATCTGGGGATCATCAGGAATCAAGACCCTTCGTTCGAGCTTTTCTTGCAATAAATTCTTCATGCACGGATTATATGCCACGCCGCCCACGAATACGACATCGTCCTCAACCGAAACCCGCTGCAACATGCCGATGGATCGGGTTACGATGCCCTGATGGATGCCCAGTGCCACCTCCTCACGCACAGCACCTTTGGCGACCAAAGAAATAACCTCAGATTCGGCAAACACAGTACAAAGGCTGCTGATCTTTTCCGACCGTTTTGCCTGGCAGGCAGCCTGGCCAAAATCGGTCAACGAATAGCCTAGTGCCATGGCCATGATTTCTAAAAAACGGCCTGTGCCTGCGGCGCATTTATCGTTCATTTCGAATTTTAATAGCTTACCGTCTGCTGCTAACGAAATCGCTTTGGTGTCCTGACCGCCGATGTCGAGAATGGTGCGACAGTTCGGGAACAGGTGCCTCGCTCCGTTGGCAAACGCCTTGATTTCGCTGATCACCTCGCAGCGGTAGTGTTGGCTGAACAGATGTCGGCCATATCCAGTGGCCGTGATCACATCGTAGTCAATGCCTCGCAGAAACTCGGCGCAGACTTTGAGTGGATCAAAGCTATTTTCACCCTTGCGGATATGAGTGATAATTCCGCCGTCAAGCACGACCAGTTTCACCGTACGAGAGCCGATGTCGATGCCTGCTGATTTCATTTTACGCCCAATTTTCGTGACCGCTAATTTTGCTAATTTTTCTATTTAGTTCTTGTTGCAAAATTATCAAAACATGATAAATTGTCATGCCTGCGCATGCAGGCATCTCATTTTTTTGGTTGACTTAAACATCAGCTAGAAAGAGATTCCTGCATTCGCAGGAATGATATCGTTTCTTTTGATTTTTATTTTTGCAATAGAATCTAATTACGCTAATGACATGACCCTTGCGAAGGTTCTGAACCTTCGCAAGGGTTCAATCGTTCGGTTCAAAATACCTATCCATTGCAAAATGCGGAAAGCATTTATTCCGAGCGAAGCGAGGAATCTCATAACTCTTGAATACTCAAGATTGCTTCGTCGCTTCGCTCCTCGCATTGACGCAAAATTTACTGTTTTGAAGAACGTTATGAACATCCCCCCTGGCTCCCCTTCAAAAGGGGGAATTTCGGAAATACCCCCTTCAAAGGGGCGAATTTCGAAAATACCCCTTTGAAGGTTGAGCCTGCGAAATCCCGATTTATCGGGAGGGAAATAGGGAGATGTTCAAATGCTTGGATCAATTACATAGTAACCAGTCCAATTCTACTTATGATCCCCAATCCGTTCGATAAATGCCTCTACGCGGGTTTTGATTTGACCTGCATCTTCCTGGCTGTAATCTGTATCGATGCGCAGCACAGGGATGCCCTCGGCCTCTAACGCTTTTTCCACAGGTCCGCTCTCAATCTGATAGGGCTGGCAGAACTGGAGACTGTAATGGATCACTCCCTGCGCGTTATATTTCTTCACCATCGACTTAATGTGCTCCAATCGGCTGGGATTGGGCGTAAAGATGGCGCAGTCGATCTGGAAATAGCGCTCCACTAGATTATCGATCAATTGCTCTACCGTATCGCCTGATTCATCGGTGAGCCACTGCGTACCTCGTTCGCCGACACAGGATTCCTCGCCCACAATGATGGCCCCGCTGCTCTCCACGATCCAGGGAATTTTCCAGTTTGGTACGGCCATAGGCGAGCCAGAGATCACGATCCGTGGCGTTCCATTGCCACGAACTCCTACCCCTCTTTTCACCCTTTGTTCCAATTCATCGCAAATCTTGTTGACCGAAGCTGTAAAACGTGCAGGGTCGTCGTAGAAGAATACTTGGTTGATCAATAGTGCATCCAATCCCGAAATGGGGGCTGGTTCGTGCTTTCGCAAATCGGACAAGCGATGGATCGCCTTCCGCTTTTGATTCACCAGTTCAATGCCTTTTCTCAATGATTGTACAGTGATCTTTTTGCCAGAAAGTTCCTCCAATGCCTTTGCAAACCGCTGATATTCAGACTTTAGCAGCGCTTTTCCCGCCTCGCTCTTCATCTGCGGCAGATCCAGAATGAACAAATTTTTAACCAATTCTTTCAATAGTTCGTAAGCCTTCTTTTTCCCGTCGCAGGTGTTCTCTCCGACAATCATGTCGCTGGATTCAACGTAGGGACAAACTTTGCCTAATTTAAATCCGAATGCCGATTTGATTAACGCGCAGATGTTACGAGGCAAAACTTCCTCAGCTTTGTCAAAGCCAAATTCAGCGCCAGCACACAGCCCCACAGAAATTCCATCTACCGCCAAGATCAATTCTTCGGGAACGAACACACAGAATGATCCGATCACTTTTCGACCGTCACCTTGGGCATCCCGTAATTCCTTAATTCGCAAACCATGCACTTCGCTCATCACAAAATCAAAATATTGCATCCCTTCAGGACGGTTTTTTTGTGACATATAAATATCCCCATACGCCTGCCCCAGCACGTCCAGTAATGCATCATGAGCTGGCAAATCTAATCCCAGCTCAGTCCACATCTGTCGATAGTCTGCTGCCATTCAGTTTCTCCTCCATTTGATGATATTTCCTAAATTCAAAAGTCGAATTCCAACTGATAAAACACAAATCCCAAATAAATCTCAAAATTCAAATTTCAGATTCCAAACTCTTTTAGCTAAGAATGAATCCGTTTGGAAAATTGGCACTTGAAAATTGGATATTATTTGAAATTTGTTATTGGATATTTGGTGCTTTTGATGATTGTTCAAAAATTTTGATAACATCAAAAGTGACAAATTTGATCAAATAGAGTGGATTTACGGAGACATAATCCACCTCCTTCCGTATGGGGCGCAGCCGATCCTGCGACCAGACATACTTCAGGAGGTTAGCGGTCTTATAGCAGGAAGACTGCGGCAGCTAATAGATTCGGGAAACGCACGGCTTCCCAGGATTGGCATCAAGTAATTGGGTGATATGTTTTCATTACCAAATGCATGGCTCTAACCCTTGAGATGAGCATCGACAAAAAATAATTTGAATTTTATACAAATTTAGCATAAAGTATAATATATGTCAAGCAATTTTTTTATGATATTCTTTGGCCAAGCGTGGAAAATGATAGAGAAGATATTTTGCTCAGCATGCCAACAAAGCATCTTTGCGATCATTATTTAACCGAATGAATCGAATTTTTATTGAATGTTCAGACTCAACTCAATGCCCCTCACAAGAACTAATGCAGAAAAACGCAAATTTTTCGCATGTCAATAAGGCACAAATTAAAATATTCTCAAAAAGCAATGAAAATTATTATATCAATTGTTAAGTTTAGCGGCTGATTGACTAATCGAACTTCTTTCACATTAAGCATAGCGCAGTAATTCTCAGTTGAAAAATCAGCAAAGGGAGAATCCAATCTTTTTAAACGACATCCAATAGTTCAAAAATATTTTTGAGATTTTGAACTTCACTAAAAGGGCATACCAATGAAAAAGATGATTCAGATCTTTGGAGCTATTTTTTTGTTTTATAATATTTGCTTCGCACAAGATATAAGTTTTAAACAATTCAATTCGCGACGCAATCAAATCAACCAATATGCCATGATCGTCCTTGGCTCATGGGCTGTTGGGAATATGGCAGTGAATGGAGCGCTGTATCGGTCGGCAGAAAAAGATCAGAAATATTTTTATCAGATGAACGTCGCTTGGAATGCCGTTAATCTGGCAATCGCAGGATTTGGGATGTATGGGGCGCTGAACTCGAAAACGAATCTCACGGTGTTCGATTCGATTCGTCAACAAGCTAACATCGAAAAAATTTTGCTATTCAATGCAGGACTGGACGTCGGTTATATAATGACGGGATTGTATCTAAAAGAGCGAGCGAAGAATTCGCTGAAGCATTATGATCGATTAAAAGGTTATGGCAATTCACTGATGTTGCAAGGCGGTTTCCTATTGCTGTTTGATATTACGGTTCATTTCATTCACGCAGCAAATCATGAATTGATGAAAAAGTTGTTAGATCACATACGTTTTGCGTCTACTTCAATCGGTGTCAGCTTGAATTTTTAATTTTTTTCTTCAGATTATCAACTGATAAGCACAAGCAGATAAAAAGGAATTCCTTGATTTGTTTCATTAAAAGCGATATTTTAAAAAGGGAATTACCATGAAAAAGATCTTGTTTATCATTTTTCTTCCCATAATTTAAACGTCATTAACGAGTCAGGAAAAAAACGCTATGGATAGTAGAGAAATCGGCAAACCGTTCCCAGAATTAAAAGCTGAGACCTTATCAGGGATCGAGATCAAATATCCTGATGATCTGCAGGGGAAGATCACTCTCATTTTAATCGCCTTCAAACGGGAAACTCAGCTGAAGATCGATTCTTGGCTGGAACCATTCTCCAAAGTGTTTAGTGCTGACACTAGCGTGCAATTCTTTGAAATTCCAATGCTGTCGGCTGGCTGGAAGTTGATGTCGCCAATCATTGATGGAGGAATGCGATCTGGAATCCCGAAGCAGAAGCATGGCAATGTCACGACTTTCTACGGTAACGTCGATAAGTATTGTGAGCAATTGGGTATAAAAGATAAATCGGATGCTTATATCTTTTTGTTAGATCCCGAGGGAAAGATTCAATGGCGTTCGAATGGTTTTGCTACTCAAGAAAAATTGAAGGAACTTTTTGAGCGAATTGAAACTTTAAAAAACAGTTTTTAGAGTTGGGGTGATGGAATGGCGTTATTTTTTAAGTTGAGCCTAAGTCCACATTAGGAATGCTGATCATCAACGAAAAATCGACGCTCGTTTCAAAAAGTAGCCGATTTGAGTTCAGAGCTCAAAATTTAGGGTTCATGATAAATTGTCAATTTGCTCTCCTGGTTTAAAAGAAACGAATGGTTTGAAACTTGAAGGAAAAGATGGAACAATCAATCCAATATTTCAACAGCGAAGAAGCCGCTCGAATTTTAAATGTTAACGTTTCATCCATCAAACGCTGGACTGAGGATGGAACCTTGGAATGCATCAAGACAGCAGGTGGGCATCGAAAGTTCACCATGCAGCACTTGGCAAAATTTCTGGAGCAGCATAAGACCAAGACCACTCGTGCGAACCTGTTTCCCATCGAAAGTGAAGAGGATCTGGAGATCAACACCCGAATTCTTAAGGCAGATTTTCCTTTTTTGATTGATTATGTGTCGGATCAGTCTCGGCAGTGCCATCGGGACAGGGTGCAACGGGTCTTCAATGGTCTGTATTTAGCGCAACATCCGCTGCACGAAATTTATGATTATCTGGTAACTCCCGTATTACAAAGAAACGGCGATCTATGGGAACAGGGTCAAATTACTATTGTGGAGGAGCATTTTTCCACTCAAACCATACGTGATTGCTTGATTCGATTGCAGGGCATCATACAAATTCCAGCGGAAAAGATCGGGAGCGCCTTTTGCCTTATTATGTCTCAAGAGTTGCATGATGTTGCCATTAAAATGGTAGATCATATCTTGGAGTTAAAAGGTTACCAGGTATTATTCAGTGGTCAGATGACGCCATCGATGAAGATTGAAAAAATTTTTGACCATTATCATCCCGATCGAGTCTACATCTCTAGTACCATCGTCACCGATCTCAATCTCACCCAAGCTGAATTCGATAAGATCTGTTACATTGCCCAAGCACATAGTGCTAGAATATTTGTCGGCGGAAAAGGATTCAATCAGATTGATTTCTCCCATCCAGCAGTGGAAAAAAGATTGAATAATTTTGAAGAGGTTTTTCTAAGTTAGGTTTTAAAACTTGCTGACAAATATCAAAGATGTCTCAGGATAAAATTTCAAACATAAGCCTTCTAATTTTTCCTCATTGACTTTCCAATCTTGCTATACTTACGCCCAAAATGAACATCTGTGAAATTCCCTTTTCTTTGCACATTTTTACAATTGAGCGTTTTAATCTTTATTGAGAATCCTTTTCTTCTATTTGACATCTAAAGTATATAATTCGTTCAATACGCTCATTAAATATTTTATAAGCCGTTTTTAGTTATATCAATTTCAATTTAATCGATTTTAAAATTATTTTTGATCGCTATGAGCGTTTTTAGATTAAAAAAAGCTTGACTTTTTAATTTTCTTTTTGTATATTAATTTCGTTCATATCGCTCATTTAGAGAAAACCACATTTCAGTCATTTATTAATTTATTAGGAGGTCGTTATGTCTCGAATGAAAATGTTCTTCATGTTACTACTTTCAATTTTCATCACTTCATTTGTAGTTCATGCCCAGACTGCTCGTTTGCAAGTCATTCACAATTCTGCTGATCCTGTTGCAAGTAAAGTGGACATCTATTTAAACGGCACGAAATTGTTAGATGATTTTGCGTTCAGAGCAGCCACGCCTTTTATCGATGCTCCTGCAAATCAAGAGCTTTCGATTGGTGTTGCTCCTGCCACTAGTAGCTCACCAAGCGATATCATTGCCACTTTTAAGGTAACTTTAGCAGAAGGCAGAAGGTACATTGCGATTGCGAGTGGAGTATTGGACCCGTCGAAATTCGCTTCGAATCCTGATGGTAAAGAGACCGCCTTTAAGCTGCTTATTAAGGAGAATGCTCAGGAATCCGCAATGACCAGCGGCAATGTCGAGTTTGCTGTCATGCATGGGTCCACCGACGCGCCGACCGTAGATATCGTAGCTCGGGGTATAGCAACCTTGGTTGATAATGCACCATACGCAGCGATAACCGATTACATTTCGGTTCCTGCTGCTGATTATACCATTGACGTAAAAGATGCTTCTGGTACCGTCGTAGTTGCCACTTTTGGGGCTCCGTTGTCTGGTTTAACGAACGGTGCTGCATTTGTATTTGCTTCTGGCTTTTTAACCCCATCGGCCAACCAAAACGGAGCAGCATTTGGAATATTTGCAGCTTTACCCAATGGTGATGTGATTGCCTTGCCTAGCATTACAACAGCACGTCTGCAAGTGATTCACAACGCGGCAGATCCTGCGGCAGACTCGGTTGATATTTATTTGAACGGAGCAAAAATATTGGATAATTTTGCGTTTCGTGCTGCAACGCCTTTTATTAATGCTCCTGCAAATCAGAACATTGTGGTAGGAGTTGCGCCGAAAACAAGTTCATCATCCAGTGATATAGTTGCAAGCTTCACTTTCAATCTCTTAGCTGGCGAAAAATATATTGCCGTTGCAAATGGTGTACTAAACCCAATTAATTTCGCACCAAATCCTGATGGAAAAAGTACTGCGTTTAATATATTCGTTAAAGACATGGCCCAAGAGTCAGCTAAGGTCAGTGGCAATGTTGAATTCGCCATAATGCATGGTTCGACTGATGCCCCAACTGTGGACATAGTCGCTCGTGGCGTAGCGACATTGGTCGATGATGCACCCTACGCCGCGATAACCGATTACATTTCGGTTCCTGCTGCCGATTATATTATTGATGTCAAAGATGCATCTGGTATGGTAACAATCGCCACTTTTCGAGCTCCGCTTTCTGGCTTAGCTAATGGAGCTGCGTTCGTTCTTGCTTCAGGATTCCTGAATCCAGCAGCCAACCAAAACGGCAAAGCCTTTGCTATATTAGCAGTTCTGCCTGATGGCACTGTCATCGAACTGCCTGCTATCACCACCGCTCGAGTGCAGGTGATTCATAATGCGGCAGATCCTGCAGCCAAATTTGTCGATATTTATCTGAACGGAGTCAAATTGCTGGATGACTTTGCCTTCCGCGCTGCCACTCCTTTTATCGATGCTCCTGCTAATCAAAATATTACTATCGGCGTCGCTCCTAATTCCAGCACTTCAGCAAACGATGTTATTGCTAATTTCACTGTTAATCTCCTAGCAGGCGAATCTTATGTGGCAATTGCCAATGGGGTGCTGGACCCAAGCAAATTTGTCGCTAATCCTGATGGAAGGAATACCGCATTCACCATTTGGTTGAAAGACATGGCTCGAGAGAGAGGAACTGGATCGAATGTGGATTTCATCATCGTTCATGGAGCCACTGATGTAGATGCTGTGAAGGTCATGGTGAAAAACGGGCCGACGCTTGTTGAGAGTGCCTCTTATGGTGATATTACTGATTACATTTCAGTACCTGCTGCCTCGTACGACATTCGTCTGATTCGAACTCGTGATGGGGCAACTTTGGGTGCTTTTGACGTCAATCTCAGCAATCTTGCTGGCAGCTCGGCTGTCGTCTTGGCCTCAGGATTTCGCAAGGACACTGGCAATCAAGGTGGGGAATCTTTCCAGTTGATCGGCGTTCTCGCTAATGGTCAGGTTGTTATCTTCAAAGATCCCCCAACAAGTGCGAATGGATTTGTGGATTCAGTAATTCCAACCCAATTTGAATTAAAGCAGAATTATCCAAATCCGTTTAATCCAACTACAACGATTACATTCTCTCTGCCGACTTCTGAGTTTGTGAAGCTTAGCGTTTACAACACACTGGGACAGCAGGTAGCAACCCTTGTCAATGAGAGGCTTAATGCTGGTCAATACAATCTGCTGTTTGATGGTTCCAATCTGAAATCGGGAATCTATTACTACCGAATCGAAGCAGGTAACTTCACTTCGACCAAACGATTGGTATTGATCCGTTAGCTTTAACCTGAGAAGAGAAAGGCTGGTAATTATGCCAGCCTTTCTCGTTTTGCCTTATCAATCAAATTCATAAATTTTAAATTTCCGATTTGCAAAAATCTCCGATTGAACTCATGCGATTCATAATAGTTTGAGCTCATAAATTATCTTTCCGATTTGAGAGGTAGAAAGGACTTGCATTTCGATATTAAGCGATAATGTTTAGCTATCAGATTCTATGAAGATCTATACTTTAGAAACTAAAACAATTCTGAACAACCCTATTGATGACATATTTCCGTTTTTCGCCAATGCCGAGAATCTCGATCGAGTGACTCCACCATGGTTGAAATTCGAAATTTTGACGCCGCTGCCGATCGAAATGAAGATCGGTACGATTGTGGATTACCGATTGCAGTTGCACGGTATTCCGATTCGCTGGCGCTCCAAAATTACAGAATGGAACCCTCCTTTAAAATTCACCGACGTGCAGATAAAAGGACCATATCGCTTTTGGAAACACGAACATCTTTTCATTGCGGAAGGAAATCAAACCAGAATGACCGATCGAGTGCAATATGCCATTCCTGGATGGATATTTGCACCGCTCATTCATCTGCTTTTAGTACAACCAGACCTTGAAAAAATTTTTCGATATCGAGAGCGCAAATTTCTAGAAATTTTTAAAGGTGATGGACCGGTGAGATCTGGTGGAATGAATATGATTGTGCCCCATTCAGCTTAATCTTTATCTTTTTCCCATTTTCGAAAAAAATCTACCACGTTTGCCTCTTTTGACATCACTATATATTTAGAGCATTTTCTTAAAAATTTGAGCTGAATGATCGCTCAATTTATTTTATAGAAACTGAACGAACATTTCAATGATTTTGCTTTTCGGTTACATGTTAGTTGCAATGTGTGTCACCGAAGGAAGGATGCTTCATTAAGCTAATCAGAGCGATGGCGAAGCAAGGCAGGATGCAATGCTATTTCGGAACGTTAGAGGCTGAGGAAGATTTTAAAAAGCTTGAACATGGTCAGGCCCTGGCAGTTTATATTTCGTGAAGCTTCTGCAGATTCAGCTCAATTGAAATTTAGCCTGAGCTGGATTAAAATAGCTTGTGAATTAGACGCAAGAATGGATCAATGATGTATTTGACCCAACTGGACCCTCCAATTGGGTAGGGAAATTCATCATAAATTTTTTCCACATGAAACGAACCAAAGGCCTGCTTGATTTGCTTCGCTGACATTCCTTCTGGGACTTTGATTTGAATGGTATTAGTGGCCTGGGATTTTCGCAAGACGATGATTTGAGGGTTGGTCTGCGCCTGCTGCAGGGCAGCCATATCGATTTCTTCTTTAAATCTGATGAACTTTTCCATAACGTATTCCTCACTTTCTAAATTACGTGAGCGATATATTGGAAGCAGAGCATTTTGGCGAGATAATGAATGTTAATTGATTCTTGAATCCAAGAAAAACTCAAACTGATTTGCTTAAATATAAATATCCAGAACAATTTTCTCAAGCGAGTTTTTAATTGTTAAGATAAAAAATTATGTCCAATCTTTAAAGATGGCTAATATAGAGATGGTCGATTATTTGCTCTATTCAACTGCACATTTTTGATATGGTTCAATTTTTATTTCGATTTGTTTCATGAATTTTTTATAATACTCAAAGAGCAAAAATCAAAAATTAGTGGCTTTCAATTTCAAATTTGAAATTGAGTCTATCTGTAAACAAAGAAATCTGTCTTCGGATGGATGACGCTGCAAATTTAGCCAGCAATTTTGGAACAAAATGGGATTTGAAACAGCGCATCAGAGACGCTGACAGAAATGCTTGTTGTTATAGCGTGAAAGGCAAAAAAAATTGCCCGACATTGTGTCGGGCAGATTGCTTAGATCATTCGTAAAAAGACGGCTCTATTGAGTCGTTTAATCCATCAACCCTATTCTAAAACCTGATAGATGCTATCCAAAACAGTTCCATCCACCCATTTTACGACGGCGACCACTTTGTCCCCTAATTTCGGCTTTTCTGGCTTACCGCCGCAGATGGCTTCCACCTCTTCTTTGATCTCCTCAATCGGCCGTATGGGAAGCGAAGATTTTTTTGTAGCAGCAATCAGATCCTGTCGCAATGGATTGATGGCAATGCCGCGTTCGGTGACCACAACGTCGATGAGTTCCCCTGGGCCGCATAGGGTGGTGACTTCGTCGACAATGACGGGAATTCGATCGCGGAACGAGGGGATGGGCAGGATGGTACATTTGGAAAAAAGGCAATTTTGCCATCCACCGATGCCATGCAGCAGTCGGCCGTCAGAATGGGTGACTACATTCGCGTTAAAGTTGACATCCACTTCGGTAGCGCCCAGAACGACAACATCGACCATGGAGGAGAAATTTCCTTTGCCATGATAATTATAGCTGGTAAAGGGGCTGGTAGCTACATGACGGGGGTTTTCGCGCAGGGAGCGAACACCTTCAAGATCAAAGGTCTGCCCATCAAGGATATAGTCTGTCAGGCCCTCCTCAAGCATCTGCACCAGGTACTGATTGCTCCCGCCGCGAACGAAACGCGCCTTGACCCCCATTTCTTTCATCATTTCTTTCAAGAAGATGACGAAAGCCAGGGTCGTCCCACCGGCACCAGCTTGGAAGGAGAAGCCATTTTTCAGGATGCCAGCCTCTTTGACAAATTTAGCGGCCAGCTCGGCAATCAGCAGCCGGTCAGGACTGCGGGTGATTTCGGTTGTACCAGAGACAATCTTTTCTGGCTCCCCGATCTTCTCTAACACTACTACATGATCGACATAATTGCCATGAATCTGCCAGGGGACGCAGGGAAACTCCACCAGGTTATCGGTGACTACGATGACCTTATCAGCATACTGAGCATCGGCCAAAGCAAAGCCCAAGAGACCGCAGGCGGATGGGCCTGTGAGGCCATTGGCGTTGCCGAAGGGGTCGGCGGTTGGCGCAGCGATCACCGCAATATCGATGTGAACCTCACCGTCTTGGATCGCTTGATAACGGCCACCATGAGATCGAAGCACTCCCAACCCGCGCATCTTGCCGGCACTGCAGTAGTCGCCCAAAGGGCCATTCATCGATCCTTCGATATGATGCACTACACCGCTCTCCAGATGCTTGATGATCGGGGCATGGCATGGAAACGAAGCACTGGGAAACCACACCAAATCTCTCACTCCAATCTCGGCCGCTGCATCGAAGATCTGATTGGCCACCAAATCACCGTTTCGAAAATGATGATGAGTGGAAATTGTCATCCCGTCTTTGATCCCAGCGATGATGAGCGCAGTCTTCAAATCTGGCACGACTTTATTCCCATCGGCAGGATAATCGGCACAGCTCACAATGGGCGGAGCCGCTTTTGTTCCGCCAGGTCGATATTTACCAACCCCCTGATATGGAATGGCTGGCTTATCATTCACAATTGTGGGGACCAGTCGACCAGCAGCATTTTTTACCATATTTTTAACCATGTTGTTCTCCTCCTTGTCGCCAATTTTCCGCAAGTTTCCCAGTTTCGATAGCAAGACGAATGGTTCGCTGGGCTCGTTTTACCACTGGCGGATCGATCATCTTGCTGCCCAGGGCAACTACGCCCAGTCCACTTTTCTGAGCAGATTCAAACGCCAATACGATTTTGGTGGCTCTCTCAATTTCCTCAGGTGTTGGTGCAAATGCCTCATGGATCACCTGGATCTGCCGGGGATGAATACAACCCTTGCCATCGAATCCCAAGGATTTCGCTTCCAGCACACTTTGTCGTAGTCCCTCCATATCGGTGACATCCGAGAACACGGTATCGATGGGCTGGATGCCAGCAGCCCGGGCCGCATTGACCACTTGGCTGCGCGCCCAGAAGCTCTCTCTTCCCTCTAAAGTGCGTTGAGTGCCAATATCTGCGGTATAATCCTCTAAACCGATGGTCAGCGCGACGATATCGGGCGAGGCAGTGGCAATTTCAAAGGCCCGGATCGCTCCAAGGGCACTCTCGATGATCGGCATATAATAGACCTGCTGCTCCAAACCCCGATCATTAAGAATGCTATGAACCCGTTGCTCCACCATTTTGACGTGTTCGGCGCTTTCGCATTTCGGAATGAGAATCACATGGACATTGTATGGCACAACAAATCCCAAATCATCCAGCCCACGAGGAAGCTGATTGATCCGAACCATTCTTTCTGCCCCGTAAAAGTCGATCTGCAACAGGGCATTCCGCACCAAAGTTTGGGCAGCATCTTTCTCTGTTGGGGCAACACTATCTTCCAGGTCCAAAATAATACCATCCGGTTTATGAATACCAGCATTGATCATAAACTTGGGTTCATTGCCAGGCAAATAGAGCCGTGACCGACGAAACCGCTCGCGACTAGTGGGATATTGACAAAATGCTTTGAACTCGGGTAACCATTGTCTTCCCTGATCCAGACCTAATCGGCGCACTGCCGTTTCCAGTCGAGCCATGATCGTGAAAGGGAGAGCTCCGCTATCCTCGAATTCCACCATCGCATGATCAATTTGAAAAAATTTTAGGCCATGGCGGATCAACGTCTCGATCGCCGAGCCATACATGGTTTTCACCTTGCTATTCAGTTGAAGCTGAATGCCTCCAGATGTTGTTGGTGTAATGCGGAACCAACAATCGGAGCGGACGTCCGCACCCTTTCTGCCGACCTCGGCGGCTAAGCTCATATAACCTCCTTAAAAATGATTTGACAATCTCGTGCGTTTTTGATATATTTGGAGCTCAAATATACAAAATTTACCGATACAACTCAATAGAAATTTGGCCGAGTCAATTGCAAAGTCTTTAAATTTGGATAAAAATAAATTCACTTGGAAGAGAATAATTCATTCAATCGAAGGAAAAATGTCAACACCAGCCGCTGTTGAGCAAATTGTTGCAGCGTTGGAGCAACATTTCGGGGTCCCTGAACGGAATACCGAACTGGATCCATTAAGCAACTTGATCCTTACCGTCCTCTCCCAGAACACTAATGATAAGAATCGCGATCGGGCGTACCAGCGCCTCAGGGCAGCTTTTCCCACCTGGGAGGCAGTCATGCAAGCCCCAGTTGAAGCCATCGAAACCGCCATTCGGCCCGGCGGCTTAGCGAAGCAAAAAAGCTTGCGAATTAAAAAAATTTTGGAGTGGATTTATCAGCATTATGGGGCACTGAACTTGGATGCGCTATGCGCAATGGACCCAGAAGAGGCAATCGATACCTTTTGCCAGCTCAAAGGAATCGGTGTGAAAACGATCAGCGTTGTGCTCATGTTCTCATGCGGGGTGGATATTTTTCCAGTTGATACCCATGTACATCGGATTTGTCGCCGGCTGGGATTGGTTCCAGCCAATGCGTCCGCGGAACAAACTTTTTGGCTAATGCAGCCTGTGGTGCCGCCGGGGAAATCCTTCTCTTTTCATATCAATTTGCTGAACTTGGGACGCTCGATTTGCCTGGCCCGTAAACCGCGATGCTCAGAATGTCCCATTAGCCAGCATTGCGATTATTATTTGGCTGCCCAATGATTGGGATGACCAGTTCATCCCCAGCCGAAAGCCGTTCCAGATTCTTATTAGGATTGTATTTTTGAAGCAACCAATAGGGGATTTCATAGACCTGATTGCACAGATACCAGATATTCTCGCCACTTTTAACCTTATGAATTGAAACGCCCTCGATAGTATAGCTGGCAAAAAAATCCTCTTCAATGCCACGATGATATTCCATCCTTTTTCGTTCGAATTCCTTCTCAGTGACATTGCTGAACACCACCTTGATTTCCTGCCCCAACTGGATATCCTGATTCGGTCTAAGGTTATTAAGGTTACGAATCACTTGAGTGGGAACACGTAACCAATCTGCATAATGGCCCAGCGTTTCCTCAGGGCGGACAAAGATCTTGCCGAAGGTTGGCTTTGCTGGGCGCTGGACCGTCACTTCGGCATTAGGGGAAACCACCTCACTTTCAATCTCTGGTACTGGCGTTGAAGCTGGCTTTTTAGTCATTTCGCTTCGCTGGGCAATTTTGTCCTCAGAGGAAATCGTGCGCTGCGGTGACTGGTCTGTCATTTCGGGTTTCGTCAGAGCTGGCGTTGATGGCTGAGGTTGGATTGTCGGGGTGCCTTCAATTGGAGCGGGTTCTGTGGCTTGAGCGACGACTGGGACTTCCTGCCGAATTCGTATCACTTGCCCAACATAGATCTGATGTGGATTATTGATATCATTGAGCTCCATCAGCTCAGACACGGTGGTTTTGAAGCGTCGTGCAATGGATTGAAGATTGTCCCCGCTTTCCACTTGATACCAGTCGGTGGCAATGGGCTCGGGTCGTTTTTCGGCCGCAGGAATCTTCGCAAACGCCAGGGCTGGATCGAAATTTTCTCGCCACGGGAGTCTGATTTCAAAACCCTTTGGCAACTGCCGCTTCGAAGTGAGTACAGTGCTTCGCAAACTCGGATTCAACCGCTCGATCTCCTTCACATCGAACCCCATTCGATCTGCTAAAAGGGAGAGTCGGATGTTATCGGGCAGCTTAAAAGCGATAAAGTTCTCTGGTTGATCGAAAGTTAAGTCACCAAAATATGCTTGATAATTATTCCGGGCATCCAGCGCGGCGAGGAATTCAGCGTAGAAATTTCGCGATGCGAACTGGTAGCTCCGGCTCTCATATTTTTCAATGATCACACCGATATCTGTCGTACCTAATTGTGCCACTGCACGCTTCAATCCATTTACCCCATGGTTGTAAGCATTGATGGCCAATGGCCAAGTGCCCAGTTCAAGGTAATTCTCCAGTAACAATTTGGCTGCAGCTTCGGTCGACTTAATCGGATCGAATCGCTCGTCCACTAAATAGTCGATAGTCAGAAAGCGACGCCCAGTGCCGCGTGTGAATTGCCAGATACCGGCTGCGCCAAATTTCGAGTAGGCGCGATAATTATAGGACGATTCAACATGGGGTAGCGCCACCAATTCGCGAGGGATATTGTATTGATCCAGAACCTTGAGGATGTGATCCACATATTTGCCCGAACGGATCAAGCCGCGTCGAAATTCATCTCGCAATCCCTGTTGAGCGCGGACACTCTCCGCTGCTTTGAGAAATACTGAAGGACTTGCCTTATCACCGAACAATTGATACACAGCCCGCTCTTCTGGTGTCAGCGCCTCAGGAACGATTTTCTCAAGTTGGGCCAGTCGCCTCAAGATGGTCCGGTATTTCTCTTTGATTTGCTCTACTCCCCCCCACGGCAATCGAGCCGGGCTAGATTCGTTCATTGGGACATCGAAAGTCGCGACTTCATAAATGATCCGCAAATCATTCATGTCGTGAATCATCACCTGATTGCTGCTATATTGCGTGTACACTTTTTTCCAGAACGCCACGTTCGGCTTAATGTTTTCTGGAATTGGAAATAACACACTGGTTTGATTCAGCTCCTGACCAAAAACAAATCCGACTGCCAAATGCAACATCCATAATCCGAATATGCAGCCTTTATAACGTATTATCCAGTTTCTGATCATAGCTAGCCTTCTCATAAAATTATAGTACGCAAAAGGTCCAGATCATTTTCTCGTCGTGACATTTCCTGGGAGGCCATCTTTCAACGCCACAAGCATCAAGCAGGCATCGATCTGAAAGCCTCCAAACCCCATATTAATATCTATAACAAAAAATCGACTCACAGGTTTACTCAAAACCTGAGAGGGCACCTTCAGTCACATAGGCTAGAACCAACAATCTAACAAAAAAATCCATTCCACCCCCCAAATAGTCCTTCTGCCGATGCAACTCTCGCTGAATCGCTCGTTTTAGCTTCGCAATTTGTTCGAAATAGAGCGGGAAGATGGTAAAGCTGGATTATCATCAGGCCTTCTGATGCGGCATAATTACGCCGAAGGGATTATTCTAACAGCCCGTCGACATCCACCCCATCAAGTTCCATCGAACGATCCTCAAAGAAACGAATATTGATTGGATCATGTTCAATGATCCGCGTGATCACATCGATAAGTTGCTGCTTATTCATCTGATGCAAGCGTTTGATCTGATCACCGATATTGATGAAATCCGCCTGATCGTGAATCCAGGAATAAAGTAATGCGACGATGTGCTTACAGACCCCCTGTCGGCTGCCACATGTGCATGAAGTGGTGATCTCGTGCTCGTCCACTCGTACAATCACATTAAATTCTTCGAGATAATCTCGAACGGTACCAGAAATCCGATTGCCAGCAACAGCAGCTCGAACAATTTGACCATTGCAATAATAATCCCATCCCTCACCATTCGTATTTTCCTGATCCAGAATTCCGATCTGGCGCTCTGTGATTTCCTTCAATTCTGGTGCAATCGCATAAGTTTCTTCTTGAAAAGCCATTTTTGTAACCACAATTTTTAGAATCCAAATTTTTCACATAAATAACTGAGCACCCAATTCAATCGCAATCTCCTTGAGTGCCATATAAAATATATAAGTCGCTCAACAAAAAAGCAACGGATTTTTTAGCTTTTTGCTGACAATTTTTGCCCTTGATCGATCGGATGAAAAAAATGAAAACAGATTAAATTGCCGGTGGCCTAACGAGAAAAGAGAGCTGGCTCATAGATCGATAAAACTAGATCTGCTCAAGATTCGGCCAATTTAGCTTCGCCTGTCGCTTCCACTGCATCATTGAACAAGTCAAATACTTGCAATAATCTCTTTTTGATGAAAAGAAAATCAATTGCTGATCCATATCGGACTTGTTAAGCAGCGGTGCTCTGCCCCAGCATTTGTTTGGGTCACCAGCTCAGCCCGAAGGTAGCTACTGTTACTTGATTCGATGATCCTTTGTTCCCACTGCAAAGAGTAACTGTTCAAGAAATTTTGGCATTGAATTTCAAGTTTTTCCTTTTTCTCAACCAAATCTCCTCGATAGATTTTCAACGATTTCAGTCGACCGAATTCGGGCGTTGATTTAGCACGCACATGAAGCAACAATTCTTCACCAGAAATTTCAGAGCCAATTGTGGCCTTGTCGTTTTGGGTATTATGAACCATCATATCGATGATCGGCCCGGAAGTTACCAGCGTTCGATGGGATTTGACAGCCTGGATGATACTTGACCGATTCGCATCGCCCTCGATGCATACTCCAGTGCGCATCATACCGAATCGTTGAAAATTACCTTCTCGAAAGGTGAAAAACGGAAAACCAATTTGTCGAAACCGGTTGAAGTTCCCATGGGCATCGTTGCCAGCAATCAGGCTCAATCTGCTGCCTGCCAATAAAAGTTTCACCCATTTTGCTGAGCCATGATGAAATGAACGATCGAATTCCCCGTTCCAGATTTGAAACCCATCCAATCGGGAAAGTCCGAGATCGGATACCTCCCAATCGCCTCGACGAATCAAGAGCCATTGCAAAAAAGGCGTAGCCATCTCTGGATGCCCCGCAATTGCCAGAGCCTGCGGATGTAAACGTTCCAGAATTGTCGTCAGTGGGAGATCGGGCCAGGTATGAAACCAACGTTCAGCGCTATCACCTTGCCCGGGAAGAAACTCTGGATGATCGATCACCAATAGATGGATATTGCGGTGGCGGCTATTTCCGACAGAAACCTCTTCTCCTGGGAGAACAACTATCTCCTCCCTATTGCTATTGAAAGCCTCTACTTCTGCGCGAAATTTTCGCCATTTATTCAATGCTGGATCATTACGAACCCAAAGCCCTTCATGATCATCCAAATCATAAGAGTGATCGGTCACTGCCACGAAATCCAACCCTAAGGCGCGCGCCATTGCCACAGTTGCAGATAGCGGCGCGCCAAATTCCACCTGATCCTCAGTGTAATTGCTGTGATAATGGAAATCTCCAAAATACCAATTGTCAAATTTCGGCCAATCATGGTCCGATAGAAAAACTTCCAGCGGCAAATGAGAGGAAATCCGGTAATTGTCATTATGATATATGCATATCTTCCCATGCCATTTGATGACGATCTGGACATCGATCGCTACTAGGCCAGAGGCCTCAGCTGGCCTTTCCAGATAGAAAATCCGCTGCCAGAAAGGATCTCGATCCACCAACAGGTTCAACACAAATGAATGTTTGGTCAATAATCGGCCAAATTGTTTGATCTCAATTATCACTTCCAAAATTTCTATTGGGAAACGATGGGCATCCTTGACCAATATTAGTATCGGGATCGCCTGCCCCGGCTCCACGCGAAGTGGCGCATCGGCGATGATTTCGGGCTGTTTCTTAAATAATCGGCTGTAAATCCCTTTGAATTTGTAATGCGTTTCAGCATAGAGAAAAAATGGCACGATCGGTACATGGATCAAATCGAACATAAGCTTAGCTAATAATTAGTAAACAGTAAACAAAAAGCAGTGATCAAGTCTATATATCTCGTCCTGCATTATTGATCGAAGAAGAAGATTAGTTTTTGTATGCCAATTTTGCTTGCGTCCTCCACTATGGTTGCTCATGAGGCTCAGAGATTCAAACGCAGCAGAGCATTAGCAAGGATCTCTGGAAGTTAAAAATTTTTTTATCCAGCAGATTGAACAAATTTTGAAAAAGTCTTTATGTCTTCTGGATCTCGAACGATAACTCATTCAGGCCAGAGATAATCATTTAATTTTTGACAATACCCGACCAAGATATTTGTCAATCGCATATTTTGTTTTTGAAATTAAGCTAAGCCAAAAATAGCGATCCAGCTTATAAAGAAACGACGGGTCGAAATAGCAGTTGATGGTACAACCCTGACAGAATGGAAAAGTTCCTTGGTGCCATATTAAACTCCGATAGGTTTGAGATTGAACTATTTGAATTAGGTCATTATTGAGTGGGATTGCCCATTGCGCATGATGAAAGCAGGGCAGCAGAAGCTCATTTTCAGGGGAGATGACGACTGAGGCAGACATCGCTCGACATCTGGGCTGTGATGTTCGATTGCCGCCATTTCGGATCAAGCGATGAAACGCACGATTGATATAAACATACTTTTCATGACAAAACTGGTCCAAATAATCCAATGCCTCGAAATCCAATACCTCTTGATTGCTGTACCGAAAGATGGGGTTCACAATCAAGATCAATTTTTGGCTCTGTGCAAAGCTTATCAAAGCTTCAATTGCATGTACATTCGCTGGGGTAACCGTGAAAAGGAGATCAGGGGATTCTCCCAAACTTCTGGCAATCTCGATGCTTTGCATAACGCTTTCATACGATTCGCACCCCCGCAGAGCATCATGCACATGTGGATCTATCGAATCGAGCGAAAAATGTAATAAATCGACCAGACCTCTTAGCTCCTGTGCCCTCTCTGGATAGAGCAGGCAGTTGGTGGTTACCGAGGTCCAAAACCGATGACCTTTCGCCAGCCTCAGAAGTTCGGGCAAATCAGGATGCAATAAGGGCTCCCCGCCTGTGAAATCGATAAATCGGATGCCAATTTTACGAAGCGCAGATAAATTTTGCGCTACATCAAAGGGAGAACAATCGTTGGCCTGCCGAAACTTTCTTCTCTTCCAAAAATCACAATACTTGCAGCGAGCATTACAACGATAGGTAATGTAATAATTGCAGACAATCGGTGCCATATTTTTTAGCGATATTCAATACCCTTCCAGGTCACTTTTCGATTAAGCAGAAGATTGAAAATTAAAATAACTGAATATGCGATGAAGAACAATCGATAGAGCGGGATCATGGCCAAATTTAATTGGGAATCGAGACGTTTTTCAACTGCAGCTAATAGCAGGTAATCCCCCGCGAAGATGAACGCACTAAAGCCGAAAAAGCGCCCCCAATTTTCTCCCAAGAAAATCAATGCGACTAAAATGGCGCTTGACATCAGGTTGATCATAATGAGCAGTTTGCCGAACCAATGGACGTTTCGGCCGCCGACTGCCCATCGCTTCCGCTGGTTGAGAAATTCCCGCCAATTCATGACTGGTCGGGTTTTTACAAGGCTATTTCGATCGACCAGGAATCGAATTTTCCAATCAGTTTTTCGGCTCATCGAGCGAAGCAGGGCGAAATCTTCGGTCACGCTAAAACCCACCCCACGATAACCACCTATCTGTTGGTAAGCCGAGCGGCGAAATGCGAAGTTATTGCCCATACAGGTCAATGGGATACCTAGCCTGGCTGCACCGGCTGCGACTCCAAGCAAATATGCTAAATCCAAATTCTGAATCAGATGCCACCACCCCACGGTATCTCTCAACAAAGTAAATCCAGCTACCATCCCCACATCCTCAGCAAAATAGCGACTCATCTGTTTGATCCAATCGCTTGGAACGATACAATCAGCATCTGTGACAAAGATGATCTCACCCTGGCTTTGCTCAACCGCCTGGGAAATGGCGCTGGCTTTTCCAGATAATGTTGAGACCGGCTCGGCGATCGTAATGTTTTTAAAGCAAGCTTTCTCAGCGATGAACTGATCGATAATCGCTTCGGTTGCATCTTCAGACCGATCGTTGACAATGATGATTTCTATGAGATTTTCAGGATAATCTAATTGAGCCAAAGAGATGAGACAATCAAGAATCGTGTCCGCTTCATTGCGGGCAGCTACGATCACTGAAACAAAAACACTTTTAGCAGGAACCTCGCTATAGTTTCGAGTTAGGCCAAAACGAAGCATAATCGAGCTGATCAAATAAAGAACGAATGGAATTGAAAGCAGCAAAATCCAGGGGATGCTCACTGCCGCCGACCTCGCGAAAATGCATCTAATACGACTTGAGTTTTCATTTGCGATTGATGGTAAGCGATTTTCAGCGGCAGGCGAGAATCGTCATCGCTTAGCCAAAGCGTGAGCTCAGAGCCAGGGGAAGCCAGCCGATTGGTGAGCAGATCGGTGCGCCAGGGACGAGAGTGCGGACTGATCCTGGTAAATTTTATATTCAGCTTAATCGCACGGAATTTTCCAGCGGGCACCTTGATAGATTCTTGAGCGGCAAGCACCCTCGCCTCCACTTTCGAGATAATATATTCAGAATCGAGGTGAAAGCGAACGATATCGCCAGGTTGCAACCGTTGCCTTCGAAGAAAATACAGCATGGAGAAATAATCGAAACAGTCCTCGGGAATTTTCCAAGAAATCGAATCACCTAAATTAGCAACTCCGTTCTTATGATCGAACAAAAATTTTAGCTCATGCTGGATGTTCTTCTGAGCGATTTTTTTGACTATTTTGTTTGGCAAACAACTCTGCCGATCAAAATAGGTCTCATATACATTATCCAATTTAAACATGAGGCTCGCTGAGCCAGTGGATTTGGCATGGACCCGTACGAGATAATTGCCGGATTCGGCATCCAATATATCAAAATCGAGCTTGGCAACAGACAGATTGAGATATTCCATTTTGAAGGATAACTTTTCGCCAAGGAAATCCAATTGCAATTTTCCTTCATCCTGTCCTAAATTCATTATCGCAAAAAGAGCAAAGATCAGACAGAAGATTTTCATATTCAATTCATTTGAAAATGTGAAATGGTGCTGCAAAGCAAAGAAGGAATAGATATCAGACCGCAGTTTCTGCAAATGCGGCAGCTTATTTGGTTTGCACAGGCACTATAGAGCTACCTCCATTCGCAACCGCGATAAATTTATTCCACACTGCCTGAATTTCGCAATGCCCACTTTAAATATTAATCATACACCTGCCGCCTTCAAAATAGAAATTAATTTTTAAAATATCAAGAAATTTTTTTGAACCGGGCGAGAGAATCGAGGTGTGATTTCTAATCATTGGTCGCTCATTCAGAATGCATTCCGATAGTGGTGGATTTATTCAATCGATGAATTCATAGAGAAATTCAGTTGACTCAACTAATGCCATTTTTTCAAAGAAAAAGCTTTCAAAATCCGAATCCCAGCGAAATCCGATGCGAGTCTCCCAAATCGGAAGCAAACGGCACATAGGCATAATCTAATCGATAACGATGGAAGTGGATACCGAATCCAGTGTGGATTCCTTTGTCTGCAAATCCAGTTTGATAACCAATGCGGAGTGCAAAATATTTAGTGAAATTGGACTCCAGACCAAAATTCAGATGTGAAGTGCTTTGCAGAATTTTCATCCAATCAGCCGCAATCAACAGATCCCAGTTGATTATCTGAACTGGCAATTGATATGCAAATCCCAATCGAACGGTCCGGGGCAATTGAGCGGCTTGTTCCTTGAATTTGGACATGGCACCAAAATTCTGAAGCGCCAGTCCAGCCTTCATTCCTTGCAGTGGCGTATCATATTGCATTCCAAAATCGCAAGCGAAACCAGAAGATTCTTCGATATAAATTTTCTGATACAGATATTTGAGGGTGGCACCGACATGAATATGTTCGGTCAACTTTCTGGCGTAAGAGAACCCGAACATTACATCATGGGCGGTGAGTACATCCAACGGCTCGTTCGAGGGAATGACGCGACGCTCAATCCCGGGAATTGTATTGACCATAACGCCGATCCCGAATCCATTTTTGCCCGATCGGATTCCCAAGGCTGCAAATTCATTGGTAATGTCTTGGATCCATTTATTGTGCGTGAACAGCACTTCGGTTCTATTGAGAGCTGCAAGCCCTGCAGGGTTCCAATATGTGGCGCTTGGGTCGTTCGCAACAGCCGTATAAGCTTCGCCCATGGCTATGGCTCGGCTGCCAGCGCCGATTTTCAAAAATGATAGCCCCGTGCTGGCTGGATTGGTGCTGCCAAAGACCGAAGCCGCAAATAGGGTAATTATCAATACAAAAACATACCAGAATTTTGTTTTCATCTTTCATCCCTTTCGTGGATGGTGGAAAAGCCGAAAATTTGTCCATCCAGATTTATAGATTGAATACCCATGAAAAAATATGCTCAGGAGCGACATCATATTTTTTGGAAACAAAGGCATATTGAATCTGCACAGCTCGCTTGAACAGTTCGAATTGGTAGCCAGCTCCAAAAGTCGGACTGCCATTATTCAACCCAACTCGCCCAGCAAATTTGTTTTGAAACACCGCCTCAGTTCCGATAAAATATTTCAGATTCTGTTGATCATTCTTTTCCAAATCAAAGGCAAATAGCAGCCATGGGTAGGGATAGCGCAGCCCAATGCCCAATCGAATGGTAGTAGGAAATCGATCGGTTTTGTCAATATCTTTCTCCCAGACTTTATCGGTCTTCCAATCATATTTTGCATTGATATCCTTTGCCAAAATACCAATCGAAAGAAACGTCCATGGTTTAGCCAACAATCCCACGTCCACTCCCATACCGAAATCAGAAATGGCTGCATTGTTGTCGCCGATGTCGGGGATCCGATTGTAGAGAACCTTCCCTGTCAACCCAATAGCCAATTTGTTTCGAATCGGCATGATGCCAAACGACAGCGCAAATGCGTTCTCAGCATTCGAAAAGTCCTGGTAATGATTTCCTTCAAAATCCCGACCATCGATATGATCCACTCCAGCGTGAATCCAACTGATCGCTATCCCAGCATTCAGCGGTTGCTCCCCAGAAGCCGCATCGACTTTGGGACGGATACCAGTGGCAAAACCAACATAATTGAATTTCCGATCCAGGGACAGCAATCGATATTCCAATGAAAGCTGCCGGGATTCCAGGAAGGGGATTCCAGCAGGATTGTAATAGGCGGCCACGCTGCCTTCAGCGACCCCGGTAAATGCGTTTCCCATGGCATTAGCACGAGCTCCCAAGCCCATTCTCATGAAAGCACCAGCGAGGATGCCATCTTCAGCATGAATGCTTCGAGCACCAGCAATAAGAATTATTCCCAATAGCAGGGCTATTTTTTTCGAATTAGTTACCATCGATGAGCGTCCTTTTTAAACAGATCTGAACAAGTTTTCTAAATTAGTCAACGATCAAAATTTTTCCCCAGTGCTTCCCATTATCAAGCTCCAACTGGTAAAAATAGACCCCATTGGCCAGCAATTTCCCATCGGCTGTCTTTCCGTTCCAAGCGATAGACCAGTTCCCGGGCGGATAAGCTTGGTCGCCCTCGATCGTAGTTATCAAATCCATTGCAAAATCGAAAATGCGCACCTTAGCGCGCGTGGGGATGTTCGTGCTAAATTGGAATCGGATAAAACCATCTCCGCCGATCTGGTTATGTCGCAATGGGGTGAATGGGTTCGGATAGGCATAAACGCGCGGCTCGCCAGCTTCACCCGGGGGGACGAACGCCCGCAAGATGTTCCAGCTAAAACCGTTATTATCGCTATATGCTAATCCATCAGCGCTACCAACCCAGAGCCGTTTATTCGGGGCGACCCCCGCCGAATAATATTCCACGGTGTAAAATTTTTCCCTGGTTTGTTCGTCGATGATCTGGGGGAATACATCCCAGGTCTCTCCAGCGTCGGGTGATTTCCAGAAGCCACTATCGGTACAGGCATATACGATCGCCCCATCAAAGGCAAAATTCCATGCGAACTTGCCTTGCAAGCCAGTTTTCCAGGTCAGACCACCATCAGCGCTCCAGGAGGTCCCGCGAACCTCGTTTGGGTCCTCGGCATTGGCCGTTCCAGCCCAGATGATACGACGATTACCGATTTTTTGCAATGCGAGTGAAACCACGAAATTGCCAGAGATCGGCTGCTGTTGATTTTGGTGGGTAAACTGAGTGGTCCAGGTTTTTCCTGCATCATAAGACACGTTGATGCCCTCGGCCGTGCCCACCCATAAAGTATCTCCATCGGCTAACAGCGAAAAGACCCGATGGTTTAGATATTGATCAGGGTTGAAATTGTAATTATCTGGCGGCTGTACCACCCAAGTCTTACCTCGATCGGATGATTTCATCAAGCCGCCCCCGAAACTAGCGATCCAGACGATGGAATCGATCAGAGCAATATCATAAGTCACATTATTGATTACTGTCCAATTGCTGCGCGGAAATGGTTGCGGGATGTAATTCCATGTGGTGCCGTTGTCGACAGAATAGCTCAGCCCTCCCCCAGCCGCTTGATGTTCGCCCTGGATCAAGGTATCGAATGCCGTAGCCACCCAAATGATCTCCTTGGTCACCGCAAGTGCTGAGACACCCCCGCGGCCGATCCCGTCTTTCTCAGTAAACGTCCGCCAAGTTTTGCCACTATCTTCGGTCTTGGCCAGCCCATTACCGGTACCCAGCCAAATTGTATTCTCATCGACTATGGCAATATCGGTTATGCTGTTGCTTTTTAACCCAGGGATGGGCAGCATCTGGTACCTCGAGGCGTTTTTGAACAGAGATTGCCCAACAATTGGACCAATCCAACAACTCAAGATCAACAATAATAGAGTGATTTTTTTCATCACTTGATCACCGTAATTATGTGAATAATTTTTTCACTGAGTAAATCGGAATAATCCTTGGCTTGAAATTCAAAACGATAATCACCAGGTGAATTTTGAGCTGTAATAAAGATCGTCAGCGAGTAAGTAAAATCGTTTGCTACCAAATCACCACTGGTACCATCATCATACATCTTAAAGGGATTGCCGCTTGAAGGGGAACCATTCGGTTTGAATGTGTTGAAAAACACCTCTTTGATGTCGCGGTTATCATCGGGATCGCTGACCTTTGCAGTCAACAGAAAGGATCGATCGCCAGAGGCAGGAAGTTGGATCGTATCTGGTGCTGCAATGCTGAGGAGTTGCGGCGGCAGCCCGAGCTGATTTTTTTTCCAATAGATGATCTGATAGACAGGGTCACTTGCCTTGTTGCGACTATCGAACGCCTGAATGTTCACATAATAATTTCCAAACTTCCAATTAGCGAACGCGGTTGTCGTCTCAATCGAAAAAATTCTATCACCAGCCAGGCTATCGCCATTGATGCCCCGATCGTTCATCTCCCCCTGTTCAGCAATATTGGTCAAGTTTGGCTCTAAGATTTGATAGACTACCCGGCTCACTGCGTCCTGAACATCGGGATCGATCACTGTCACGCTCAACGAAAATGGGACAATTTGATCGACACATACACTATCGGGAATCCGAAGCTTGACAATGATCGGCGCATGATTCACTTCTCCAATTTGAGCATGGAATCGCCCGCCGAGTATCTGGCTCCGAAGTTGCGCCCGATCCACGGCCTGAACAATAAACTCGTACTGACCCGGCGCTATGCTGAATTTCAATCGAACACTATATTTCCCGTCCTTGGGCACATTATCGCCGTGAAGTGCATAGTCCCCATCGTCGAACATCATTCCGGAAATCACCTGCCCACCTGCGGACGCGACGATGCGATATAGAACGCTATCAATATCCTCAAGGCCATTCTGATCTTCACACTTCACAGAAAAAATGTAGCTCTGATCGACCCCAGTGAGCACCGTGTCAGGAATCGAAAGGTTTGATAAAGTCGGAGAAAATTGCTCTGGTTGGATAGGACCATTCGATTCACAAAAAATGAAAAGGAGGAAAATTATCCATGAATATCTTAAATAACTCAAATTTGTACACCCTTGAGTTAAATGAAAAGCCGAGCTGTTTTTCATCTGACCACTCGGCGAATCAGCAGGCATCTTTCAATTTAGAGCTTGAACGAAAGCTTTTAAATTTTCAACTAAATATCATTCCGAACGAAGTGAGGAATCTGGTGATCCTGAGACTATTTCTATTAAAGATCTCTCCCTGCGGTCGAAATGATAGGGAGGTGAGGTTTCGTTCAGGCATTATTTAATAACTCAGAAGTTTTATGTTTGCCTCATCCCAAAAGTTCCCCGATTATAACCAACTGCGCCATGAAATTTTGTCAACATCCTGCTCTCTCTTTCTCCTGATGACCCACATAATCTGATGGCGCTAATCCCAAGATGGAATAGTTCTTATTCTTCTGATTCGGCTCACAGATTATTCGTCTTGAAAATCAGGAGATGATTTTGCACAAAGAAAGCATTTCATCATTTCGACTTATCCAATGAACGATAGTTGACTCTACCGAGTGCTCAACGATGAAAGTCAGGTTTACCATTTTCAGCCGGGGGGAGCCATTGTTCCCAGTGAACTTGTGAAATATCTTCTACGATCAGATCAGCTTCTTTTAGATATTTTTCATCGCGAATTGTGGTCTTCAGGGCGATACAAAACATTCCAGCTAATTTAGCTGCCCGAATCCCCAAGGGCGCATTCTCGATCACCAAACAATTTTTTGACTCAACTGCAAGTTTTTTGGCTGCGGTAAGATATGGTTCAGGATGTGGTTTGGTATTCGCAACTTCATTACCAGTGACGATTGTATCGAACAGAGCTAAAAATTCTCTTCCAGTTACTGGCTCGATATTTTTGAGAATTGCCCCAGTTACCAAGCCGATTTTCACGTGATTTTTCTTTAAAAATTCAATCGCTTTCTGGGTATTTGGATAAATCACCGCTTGAGTGATTTGGTTGTATATCTCTCGCTTCTTTCGAACCATCTCGGTCAAAGTCTTTTCATCCAGGGACAAACCCTTTTGCTGAGCCAACTGCCGACCAATTTGCTCCGCCAACTGCCCCTCAAGCAAATACACATCTTCTGGAACGACAGTTACACCATAGCTCCAAAACACCTGTTGCCAGGCCTGCACATGATAGATTAACGTATTCGCAATCACACCATCGAAATCAAATAGCACTGCTTTGATCGTCAAGTAATCGGACTCCTGAATTTTATTGGTTAAGCAAACAATTTTTAGATGAAAAATTTCTTTATGACCGAAGTGAAGCATTGCATGGTTTTTAGCAAGCCCATCTTTCTACTTGAGTAGAAGGCTTTTTCAGCAACCAATCGAGCATCCAATCGATAATCCTTATCAAACGAAATAACCTAGGGAGATCATATTTGCCCACCATCGCTGGAAAGATAATCAAAATCGATATTATTATATGCGTGGGCCAAAAGATCATGTAATATGAGTTCATCAGCAATCAGATTTTCAAATTCCGTTCACCAGAAAATTTGAATCGCTTATGATCGCGGTCCTAAATTGCCATCCACCTTTCCTTTGATTGGTTCAAAATTCATAAAATCGGCATGATGGACGATGACGGCCTCGGGGCAACGATAACCGCCATCCCCTTCTTTGGCGTGCACTGCGATGATATGGACCACTTTATCTGGCAGCCCATGCTTCATCGCCAGGCCAGCACCACTAAATGGATGCCTCAGCAATTTTCCAGTATCGCTTTTTTTCACCCCTTCAGGCGTGTGTTTGTACTCCAATATCTTGCCAACATCATGTAAGAGGCCACCAGAAATCAAAATATCGTCATCAATCTCATAGCTGTTGTTGTTGAACTGGCGAAGCTTCTGTGCTGCTGCTATCGCCACTTGAGTGACGCCTCTGGTATGATCGACAATATTGATCGGGCAATTTGCGATTAGGAGTGTGAATGGAATTTCTTCCAGATCTGCCACATTCCATCCACCTATTTTTATGGCATCTTCCCACACCGCCACTGTCTTATTCCGAAGCTCTTCATCTTTGATCAGATTGAATTCAGGCAATATCTTCAAGAGATCCTGTTTCATCTTCAGCTCCCATTATTTTGAGACATCTTGCTACATTATCCATTTCAATTAAATTAGATTTCTGCAAAACGAATAGCAATTGCACGAATAGCGGTCGCTCCTTCGGATACAGAAGTCTCCTTGATTTCATAAAACGATAAGGGCAATCATGCTTGCCTCCGTAAACATAATATCAGAATTTCAAATGATGCAAAGGCTGCTGAAGTCCAAATTGGAGTTCAAATTAACCATGTTTATGTGCAAGAACCAACATCGGCTAATCCCAGCATGGTTCGCGCTCGCTCAAGCCTCGTTGAGCTGTAAAGCGCTTATGGAATCGATTACCAAGTCCACGATGGTATTTTGAATTGAAACTGAGTTACCGCGATTTAAAGGATGTCCGAAAATAGGCACTGATCCGTCGCTTACGAATTAGAGTCCCTCCGACTGCTAAATATTTCTAATAAAAACATCATTCCGAGCGAAGCGAGGAATCTATCAATGACTGAAAACCTGGGATTTCCAGATTCATCACTTCCTTTGGAATGAGCACTTTTTAGAAAAATCACTAATTCCGAACGAACTCTACTGACTATGGATCAAATCTCAACGAATTGGACTGCTCTTACAGGTTAGCGATCAGTCAGTTTTTTCATTTTTCGGATCGCCTGTTGAGTGTCTCGTCCTTTTTTCGTTCATGATTTTGAACTGGCGTCGGGCAAAAGTAAAAATATCGTTGCGCCGGCCGATTATTTGGATAGAAGGCCGATTTTTTTTCATGATCTCTTTTAGAGAAATTGCAGGATTTTTCTCATCGAAATCGCCTTGAATCACAAAGCCAAAACTGCCAATTCCTCTTTCTTCACCAGGAAACGGCAGCGGGTCTGACCCAGCAATAATGGAAAATCCTTTTTTCCGAGCAAATCGAATCAATTTCGGTTCTGGCCAGAGATTGTGACGCAGCGAGGTTTCCCCAATAAAGATCTCCTCGACCGACCGTTGCTGCAATTGCTGCTCGATAACCTTGCCTCTTTGAAAAAACCACTTGCCAGGCGCCCAATTTAAAGCAGGGATTCCACCAGTGGCCTTTACCGCTTCTATCACCTCATCCATTGTTTTTTCTCGATCGGCGATCTTGTAGTTTGAGATCAGCGAAAGCACCTCCAGCCCCTCTTTCGTCACCAACTGACGCCCAGCAAAAAGGTACAATCTGGGCTGGTTGTCTTTTCGCACGATGATGGTGAGTCGATCTCGAGATGGTTCGAATTGAATTCCATCACAATTATAGCGCGCTGGGGAATGATACATTCGGTCAAAAAAATTTGCATCGGAACGTTCGACCAATAGCCAGATTGGAATAACAGAGGAACTCCTGCTTATTGAATTACTCGCTAAATTCTCGATCCCTTTCTCGACACAGGTTTTCAAATCATATACATCATACAGATGAACATGTCCATCGATAGCCAAAGTTGCATTTCCCATGTTGCCGTCTCCTCACCTATTCGTTCATCATTCGGATATCTTCATACTAACGTCAAATCCATTCATTAAATTTCAAATTCTATTTTATCGAATCAGAGCGATCATATCCCGAACCGCTTTCTCCATGCCGATCAATACAGCCCGCGAAATGATGGAGTGCCCGATATTAAGCTCTTCGATTTGCTTGATTCGGGCGATATCGACCACGTTTTGATAGTTCAATCCATGACCCGCGCTGACACCCAGTCCCAATTTGGCAGCGGTCATGGCCATTGAACGAATCCGTTCCAATTCTTCGACAACCTGATTCAAGTCGGTCGCATTGGCATAATTACCAGTATGCAGTTCGACGTAATCCGCTCCCAATTTGGCCGCTGCTTTGATTTGAGATACGTCCGGGTCGATGAAAAAGCTCACGACAATATTGTTGGCGCGCAAAGTAGAGGTGACTTCCTCAAGCCGATCAAAGTTGGCTGTGATGTCCAAACCGCCTTCGGTTGTCACCTCCTGTCGGCGCTCTGGTACCAAGGTGACCATATCAGGCAAAACCGAGATCGCTTTTTTCACCATTTCCTCCGTAGGTGCCATCTCCAAATTTAAATGGGTCTTCACAACTTGCCGCAGTAATGATAAATCGCGATCCTTTATATGACGGCGATCCTCTCTCAAATGACACACAATCCCATCCGCTCCAGCCAATTCCGCCAAAACTGCTGCAGCGACAGGATCAGGTTCTCGGCCCCGACGCGCCTCTCGAATCGTCGCAACATGATCAACATTCACGCCTAATCGCACCATAATTACCTCCCAAATTTTGGTCGGGTATAATCGCTGAACAAATCCACTTAATTAGCTCGGGTTGAGGATCCAATTTTCCACGCAAAAAACTGGTTAATTCAATTTGCCGCGAGCGATAGAGCACCAATCGCAGCAGGCGCTCGAAAACCATTTTTTTCTTGTCCACCCTATCCCGGCCGAATTCATGCTATCAATTTTTAAAATTAATTATCATCAAAAATATTAAAAGGCTTCTGCATCAAGAATTGATTATGAACCAAAAGTTCGTTTAATTTGCGCATGTGGTGACATCCTGGGCTACTTTTTTCAACCATTTCTTAAATCCCATGGCGGACGAGTTATTAGCGATAGATAAAACATTGTCACTTTGCAAAAGGCTAAATCTAAAATAGATTCATTTTCCACTAAAAATTTTAGCACTAAGCCGCTAGCTCAGCAATTGTTCGAGTTTACTGGATCACCTCAGTAATTGGAACAATTTTAAAACCCTGTTTTTCTAATTTGGGAAGCTCTTCACTTAACACCTTAATCGTCTCTTCATATGGATGTCCAATCACAATCGCCTTGCCTCGCTTTTGCGCAATCTTTGCAATAGCGGCAAGCTTCCCCCTTATATAATCCTTGTCCTCCCCTCTTTTTCGTTCCAAAAAGCCGTTGTTCACTTCGTATTTAACATTTTTTTGTGACGCAATTTTCGGAACCACGCTATGAGCAGAAGTGTGGCTATCGATAAAAATCTTTTGGTTGTCTTTGACTTTTTTTAGAACGACTCCCATCACCCGTGCGTCTGCCGTGGCACGCGACCCCATGTGATTATTAATGGCCACTGCTCCTGGTATCGCATTAATGGCGTTTTCTACTCGCTCAGCGATGACTGTATCTGGCAGGCTGGTCAAGATGGTAAAATCGCCTTGTTCGACTTTTTCTTCTTCGGCTTCCATGGGAAGGTGAATCATGTAGGCCTTCTGCTGCGCTCTTGCCAATTCGACTATCTTATTTGAATGCTTCTGCCCTGGGATGATTGAAACAGTGATATCATAATCCAAATTCAAAAATTGATCGACGGTACTGTTGTCGTAATAGCCAAAATCGTCGATAATGATGGCTATTTTGCCCACTTTTCGCTCCAAACTGGGATTCTTCATGAAAACAACCGTGGCATTCACTTTTTCACCCCGACCGATCACTATCGTGGCTTTTTCTGCCTTCAAATCTTCCTCGGACTTGAGCACTTCAAGATTCAACTTTTTGATCCGCTGGATGATCTCCCAAATGACGGATACAGCAGCAACATCAGATGGAAGCTGAACAGTTGTTGTGTTGCCCGACTTTTTAATCCATCCGCTTTCGAGATTGAACGAGCGAAATACATCTTTCAGCAATTGGTCAAGCGCTTGATCGGTTGGAAGCTTATTGAGCTTTATCTCTGGAGGCTGCGGGATAATAGCAATAGTATCGGCTGGGGCAACCTTGCGACTTGGCCGCTGAACTGGGGGCGCCTCGCGTTTGGTAGGATGCCATAATAAACGATAGATGATAAAAACACTGATCGCGATGATGACCAGTAAACGGATGGCTCGAGCCACTGTCTCCAAAAGCGCTGCTTTTTGATCTGAACGATGCTTCTTTGACGCCAATCGGGTGATTCGCTTCCGTGCGGTGGATTTACTAATTTTTCGTCGATCAGGATATTTCTTTCTCATCGGCTGTCTCTTTGTCCTTAAATGAAATTTGCCTTAATCGTACTCCAGGACGGAATCCGCGCGCTGGATGGATCGATCTGAGTTTCAAAATCGTGCCAACGACTGATCATCCAATATCCATAACGTTTGATGAAGACAAAATTGGCGTGGCCTCGGGCAGTCATCGGGTAGCTTGCTGCATATTGATGATGAACCTCTAACACATAATCCGCTCGAATCATTGCCGAATCTGGAAATTCATTGCGCTGAATATTGGAAAATGTCAATGCGCGCAATGAATCGTTTGGGATTGCGGTGAGCAATTTATTGATGTATGATTGCTCATGCGCGAGCGACCATTGTTCAAATATTCCTGCATTCACTGTGGCTTGATACTGATCTGGGATAAAGCGAAATAAACTTGCCGAATCGACCAAACATTTCATGTAATTTTCAACGTTTCTCTCCTGAATCGCTGTCCGCATATTTTGCAGCACAATGATTGGATCCGTCGGCAACTGCCAAGTCGATCGACTTTGAGTGGGAGGCTCAGCCTCTCGAGTCGCAAATGGATTCTGGCATGAAATTATGAGAACCCCACACCCAAACATTACTATCCATATAGCTAATCTTATCTTTTTCATAAAGCCCCATTTGATTCTGCAAGAGGCGCTTCAGTAAGTTTTATTCACAATTTCTCGATTTTTGCACAGAGTCGATCTTAGGTCGCTCGATGTTACTATAAATTTCCTCCCACGAATCTTAGCCAAACCTCATGTTCATGGGAAAGCTGACGCAATGAATTTGACCCTCATCTGTTTCACAATATTTGACAACGCCCTATCAATTCACCAATGGAACAATCCTTATGGTGTCGCCCAATTTTTCCCTGGGGTAATCCGAGTTGATTATCGCATTTTTTCGGCTCAATAATATAAAATAATTCGATAACTTTAGCAAGCACAAAATTGACAATTATCAAATCTTTCATTTTTGATAATCTTGGCCTGTTGACTGAATCTCTGTTTCTATACTCATCAACAACAATTCTCCAACAAACGCCAATTCTATCAAATGGCTCTTTGTCTGGTCTGAAGTTGCGAATCCACTTGAATGCAATTATGTTGCTCAATTGAAATAAAAATGCCAGGCCCCGGTGATGGTTCCTGGCATTTCATCCATGCGAGGAGATTAATTTATATTTGAGGCGGGATTTACTTTATTAGGAATTTAATGCACAAAATTTACTCATTTCTAAGTTCCGATAATTTCATCAATAAATTTCTCGATTGCTCCTTATATTCTCCTTCAATCATCGAGAGATCTGTTAGCAATTTGATCGCTTTTTCAGCCTCATTGATCTTCAGATAGGCATTTGCTAAATACCAATTTGATTTTTCTAACAAGAGTTGGTTATTTTGTTCTTGGCTTAAATCTGCCGCAATTTCAAGATATCTGACACCATTTTTAAAGTCGTTCTGCATTAGGTGGCTCACCCCTAAATAGAAATGGCCGAAAGGATCATCTGTCTTTCTTCGGACAAAGGAATCCAATTTCTGAATTGCCAATTGATAATTCTTTTCTTGATAATATTTCATCCCTTGATCATATAATGTTTGTGCCGATGAGAATTCATCCGCAAATTCGCTCGCTTTTCCGCCGATATAGGATGCACTTTCTATGATTGCTAAGCGCGAAAAATCTTTCTTAAATGGTTTTGCGACGATTAAAATGAAAAGCACCGCTGCTGTCACTGGGACTAACACCCGCACCGCTGGAATTTTTATCCAATTTTGAAACAGCTCGCACACGTATTTTAAAAATTCCATTAGAGACGTTATAATTATGCTGTAGGCTTTCCGAACCAATGTGAGATTTGATTCTCTTGACTGCACAGCATCTAAAAATAGATGAGGTTCTTGCTCTAACAATGCTGAGACTTCGCTCATTCGATAGACCTCTTCAAAACAGGCATCACAATCTAAGAGATGTTCCTCAACCCGAAATCTTTCTTCTTCTTCCAATAGATTGAATTGATAAAGACTTACCAATCGGCGCATTTTTGGATCTTTGCATTTCATCTTAAATGGCTCCTCGTTTCTCCAGTTTTTCTCGTAGCTTCTTCCGTCCCCGAAACACCGTCACATCGAGCGCCGTGCGAGAGATACCCAGTTTTTTCTGGATCTCCTCTCCTGTATACCCTTCCAGTTTTAATCGAAAAATTGCCTTTTCTTTATCAGTTAATTCATTTAAAGCTCGCCACAGTTCTGAGGATAATTCCACCGATGCTACCTGTTCTTCCGTCGAATGAACCGTTTGATGCAGTTTCATTACCTCATTTAAATGTTCACCTAAAATATTTTGTCGCCGAGTTTTCGTCCGATAATCTCCATTCATCACCCGGTCTAAAATCCCATAAGCCCAGGGCAAAATTCCTTTCTCAAAATCAATACCACGATACTTTTCATAGATGATGATAAGAGCTTCTTGAACGTAATCCTCATTCGTTCGCATATTGACTGTGTTTTCCTCTTTTTTTGGTAGCTCGTTCGATCAGCTTGTCTCGAAGAATCGTCAGGAGCAAATGCTCTGCCTCTTTATTGCCTCGTTTTGCAATAGCGGCCAACCAATTAGTGATGCAAGTATCGAATACGTGATGAAGAACATTCATGACTTGGACTAATGAAAAATTGGGCTTGCAGAGCGGACACCATTTCTGCACTTCTTGGATAGCATACCGACATATTTCGTCTGTCATCTCTTCATGATCAAATTCATTGATCAATATCGGATACTTCCGCAACTCCAGTGCGATTAACTTAGAGAATCTTACTGATAATTTTTGATAAAATTCTCTCTGCGCTTCGGCATCCCCCGCAACAGCAGCACTGACAAGTTGTTTCATTTCTGTTGTATTTAACATATTCGTATTTTACAAAAAAAATTCAAAAAAGCAAGAAAAATATTTGAAAGCGAAATCACACTGGTGTTAATTTGATGATAAAATTAATAAGCGGAGACAATTTGCTCAATTAAAAAATCAAATAAATTAGCAAGCAATTGATAATAGAAAGCAGAAAACCAATGGATTGGTGGAGTTCTTATTGGTGGAATGTAGCGAATTGAAATGATGAATTGGCAATCTGAATTGATGCGCCCAATTGCGGTCAAATTTTCGACCAAGATCGAAAATTGTCTCTTACTATTCGTGTTCTCTGAATCTCATTTTGTCTAAAATATTTGCCCCAGCGTTAAAAGCATCCACTTGTTCAAATGTACGAATTGTAGAAAGAGGTTATCCAGACCGAGAAATCATTCAGCAGTCAATTGGGATGAAAAAAAAGAACGCTTTTGACTCAATTTTCACCTTCTTTCGCGATGGTGAGATAAGCATAGGCATTGAAGCCAGCAAGGGCTTGTACGGCACGGTCGGATGCATTAATGATTTTCACATCTCCATCCTTTGAACGGACTTTAGCAGTTGCTTCGATAATTGTGGCAATAAAATCTGGCGAAGGATCTTCAATATGGGTCATATCAAGGAGAATTTTATAATAGCAATTCTTAAAACATTTGCTAAAGGCCGCAGTCAAATAGGGCGTTAGGAGCTTATGATTGATCGGTGGCAGAAATTTGATCTTGATGATATCGCGATTTTTCCCAAGTCTCTCAAGAATGATTTTTTGATTGTCAGACATCTGTGTGAATCGATTTGTCTTAAGTTAGAAATTTGATCGGTCCGGTTTTGAAAGTCCGATCCGAGAATTGATTCGACCTTCAAAAGAAATGAACTGAATGAGCGTTGTGCTACCTAATATATAACCAAAAAATGGCGGACCGGTCGTTGGTGCTGTTAAATCGCTATTTTCAGAAACGACCGGTCTATCGAAAATGGATACCTATCGGTTTGAAATGCTAAAAAATTCTTGTTAGATGATCCGGTCCAGGAAAAAGCTGATAATTAATAGCAAACCGGTGAACAGATGATTCATGATAGTTCCAGCATTAGCTGGTACCAATTTCAAACTATTATTATAATTTTGTTGTGCTATTCGAATCGACTTTAAGGCTAATGGCATGGTGAGCAGGGCGATTAATGAAATTGGCGGAAGTATATCTATAACGACAGCAACGACCACAATCACGTAGGTCAATAGCATGATTAAGATGTAGCCAGAAACCGCTTGCTTCTTTCCCAGTCGAACCACAAGGTGATTTTTGCCGACCGCTTGATCAGCTTTGGCATCCTGAAATTCGTTAATGTAGAGCACCGCAGTTATTAGCAAGGCGACAGGGAGTGATGCAATGATCGGCACCCAAGAAAAAATGCCGGTTTGGACATAAAATGCACCAAAGGTCATCAGGATACCGAAATTTATTCCGATCAGTGCCTCGCCCACGCCGCGGCCTACCAGGTTGATGCGGGGGAAAACGTAAAAAATTGCAGAGAAAACCCCAAAAACACCTATCGCTAGGATCACCCAGCCAAGTCTATAAGCAAGATATAAACCAATGCAGCTGCCGAGAAATAGGCATACCATCGCTTCTACCAACACCTCTCTGGGGGTAAGCAGGCCTTGTTGAATTAGCCTACTCCCTCCAGTAAAAGGTCGGACGTACTCTTCATTGATCACGTCATTGCTCGAAAGGTGGTCGAAATAATCATTGATCACATTGGCTCCAGCATGCAAAAAAATGCCGCCGATGAGCGCCAGGATGAAATGGACCCAATGAAACTGTTGTGTCATATTAAAAGCAATGACCGAACCCAACACGATCGGCACGATTGTGGCGCTAAAGAAGGGAGCACGAACCTCCAGCAGGAAGTACTTCACCTTTTGCATTTCCTCATTCCTCCAGTTATTCAAACAAAATCGCCTTGATGATGTTCAGTGGTTTAAATTTGCCGTTCAAAATTGGCCATTGAATTTCTGCTTTTTTATTGATCGTGGCAATGCTGTCCCGTTCCATGCGCAATTCCAGCGACCGAATTTTTTCCCAACAATCCGCCTGATTTGGATCAGGGCAGAGCTCATCGATTTTATGTATTAAATCGATCGCTCGATCAATTCGGGCGATGATTTCATGGTATTCTTTTTCACTGATCAGACCATGCCGATATTTGATTTCTGAAAGCCGCTTGCCAGCTTCATAGGAAATGGAGACGATATCGTCCCGGCTTAGCCAGCAAGTCTCATAGCTCAAAAAATATTTCCAACTGGGCTTTAAAAGCGCCTGGCGATAATCCTCGAGCGTATGATAGAATATCTTGTAGCCAAACTTTTCCGGATTTTCAAATGCAATACTTCCAGGATCAAGAAATGGAGCTAAAGGAGCAATGAATGGCACGACTCGCGGGCCGAACTTTTCGAGCAACTCACCACAATATGAAACGGTTTCCAGCACCGATTCTGCCGTTTGATGGGGTAAACCGATCATAAAAAACAGATCAAATTTTTTGCAACCTCGCTGTAATGCCCATTGAATATTGAGTTCAATCGCTTCATTTGTATATCTCTTGCCACATTTGCGACGAATGCCATAATCGTGGGATTCTGGGGAGAATTCAATATTAAAATTGGCGACCGCAGAACCGAGTTTCTCGAAGAAATTCTCTGGGGCTGGCTCAAATAGCTCAAACACCAATTGATTTTCAATATCTAACTTCTTTAGCCCTGAGATAACCTTATCAGCATAATCATAACCAGGCTGATTCAAATCACCGATGATAAAAATAGGACCGTTCGTAAAACGGCTGATCTCCCGAATATCTTCAACGATCCGCTCGGCATCCCGAAATGATGGGCGGAGCCGATTACAATAGTACTTCATCCCATATTTTGATCCACCGCAGATGATGCAATTGTGAATACAGCCTCGACAAGTCATCACAGCAGTGATGGGATAGCGCCACCAATCATGGATGGCAGTCATGCTTTTGGTATCAAAGTATTTGACTGCTAGTTTGAACAGTTTTTTGTAATTATTGGTAAAGCTGTTTAAGTCTTCGGGCAAATAAGTGATTGGATGAGAAAATATCTCGCCTTGCTGATTTTTCCAAGTAAGATTAGGAATAGCAGTAAAATCCAAACCTTGCTTTAGCGCCATCATCAGCTGGAGCATTGGCTCTTCCGTAGAATCCCCCTTCACCACAAAATCTACCTGGGGATACCGAATAAGCTGATCATGAAAATAGGTTGACGAGTATCCTCCAAAAATGACTGGAATTTGAGGATGATATTTTTTACAAATGGCGGCGACCTCCAGGCTGCCCTGCGCATGAACGAGCCAGTGCAAATCGATACCAAAAGCCACTGGGCGCATGGAGGCGATCATCTTCTCTGCGTCGAATTTTGGATCGCTCAACATCCGATAGGCCAAATTGACGATGCGAACACCGATACCATGGCGTTCGAGATGTTCCGCTAATGATGAAAATCCCACTGGATACATCTCGAAAATTGGGGTCGAGGGCACGACATCGCTGATCGGCCCCAAAAGGTTCGGACGCTTCCGAAAATCGTATATCGCAGGTGCATGTAATAGGATTAGATCAGGCTTTTTAAACATGCCACTCCTTAGAACAGTGCAGAACAGATCCATGAAGCTTTATATATTATTCAGTTGCTTCAATCGCCGCTGCTGCAAAATTTGAATTTGTTGGCTCAATTGCTGATCAATTTTCATCAAATCGAGATCAGCCTTTAATTGGAGGTAATTTAATCGAAATTCAAGTAAACTGCTGAGTTCTTGGATACCATCTAACGCACCAATAATCGGTTTTTGTTCCCGAACGGGTTGCCGACGCCGCCGTTGCACAGCTAACTCCCCCTATTTGAATTGTTTCAAAGTTTTTAATATAATTCTAATAACTGAAAATTTCAAGCATTTTGTCTGCGATTTTGAGAAATTATGAGATGGTCAGTACATCGGATATTTCTAACCGCAAGATTAAAGATACAGGTTACCGCTTAAATGTGAGCAAAATCTTTGCTATTGATTTTGAATCTCTAATCTTTTAAATTGCCTGAGAAATTTCAAAAACAATTTCTATAGAGATGACCAATTTGATTCGCCTTAACGAACACACCAGCAACTGATGGATTGTGATTACTAATGAAACTCTCATTTCTATTGGAGCCAGCTTGGACCGACTAGAATCTTCATTCGCAAAAAGGATTTGAAAAGTCAAGATCATGATCGGTTGTGGATTCTTATGATTTTTTCAGCCTAGGAAACAAAAGGCAGATTGAGGAGACTTTTGGCTTAATACCTTGAACATCGAAACAATTTTGGAAAGGAAATTTTTATGAATATTAAATTCCATCCGTCTCTGACCGGGCAAATCCGCGACTATGGGGCCATCACGATCGGAGCTTTTATCATGGCGCTCGGAATCGGTGCCTTTTTAACGGATGCACAGGTGGTCCCTGGAGGTGTCAGCGGCCTGGCGATGGTCATTCATTACATCTCTGGGAGAAAAATTCCTGTGGGGCTCACCATGTGGTTGCTGAATATCCCGCTGTATTTATGGGGACTGAGAGAGCTGGGTAAACAATTTGGCTTTCGAACTTTCGTGGGATTTTCTCTGAGTTCGTTTTTCATCGATCTGTTGCGCGGCAATGTCCCAGGATTTGGATTTATCCAGTTGCAAAACTCTGCTGCGATCCAGGACCTCTATCGCCATGATTTCATTTTGGCTGTGATGTTTGGGGCGACCCTATTAGGTGTCGGATTGGGGGTCATTTTCAAATTTCGTGGCTCTACTGGCGGCTCCGACATCGTGGCCGCAATCATGCAAAAAAAACATGGGTGGAAACCAGGACAAGCTTTTTTGGTCAGCGATTCTTTGGTCATCACCACTGCTGGGTTGGTCATTCATTGGATGAAGATATCAACCTTCAAGCCAGCTCTTACTCTGACCTTATATGCATTTGTATTGCTATTCATCTCTTCGAAGTTAATCGATATCATTATCGAGGGGATGGACTATGCCAAAGCCGCTATTATAATTTCGACGAAAAGCGAGGACATTGCCTCGGCCATTATGGATGATCTCAGCCGCGGCGCAACAGCTCTCAAAGGGAGAGGACTTTACACGAATCAGGACCGCGATGTCATTTACACTGTTGTCTCCCGAAAGGAAATCGGCTTATTGACAGAAATTGTTAAGGCCATCGACCCGAACGCCTTTGTGATCATCAATAATGTCCATGAAGTATTGGGTCATGGCTTTCGGAGACGGATATGATTGAAATCGTCCGTTAGAAATCTAATCGTTCATGACAATCAGTTTTATGTTTGAAAGAAATCGGACAGTTTAGTCAATTTTAAGAAGCGTCATACTTTGGATTGAATTCGATTCGGTAAAAATACTTTTGAGCTATTCAATTTGGTTTTCAACTGTTGGCATCCTTTTCAGCAAAGAGAACTTCTGATTTTATGTCAATCACCGTTAGAGAAATTCTTGCGAAATCAGCGCTGACGCCTTCGCGGATCGAAGGCATCGACTTCGCCCTGAACCCGTATCGGGGCTGTGCTCATGGATGCCGCTATTGTTATGCCGATTTTATGCGACGTTTCAGCGGTCATCATGAGCCGTGGGGCAGCTTTGTGGATGTGAAGATCAATATTGCGAAAATGTTAGCTATTGAGTTGCACCGAGCCAGCCAAAAAAAAATTTGTATTCCATCACTTTTTGCATTGAAGAATGATAAAGGAATCGATCTTGAGCATAAAAAACTAGTGAGCTTGAGCACCGTGACCGATCCCTATCAACCGGTGGAGCAAAAATATCAACTCACGCGACGCTGTCTTGAGATCCTATTGCGCCATGAAATCCCAGTGACGATTTTGACCAAATCGCCCCTGATATGTCGAGATATCGATCTGATCAAACAGTTCCAGCAGATTGAGGTCGGTGTGACAATCACAACGGATCGGGAGGACATTCGAAGAATTTTCGAACCAAATGCCCCAAGTATTGCGGTTCGAATGGAGACCCTGAAAAAATTACATAATGGGGGGATTAAAACTTACGTCTTTATAGGTCCAATTTTGCCAATGGATCCCTATCGTTTGGCCGGTCAAGTGAAAGATTTCATCGATTTTTATTTTATCGATCCGATGAATTACGTTGCCAAAAGCCGAAACATCTATTATCAGCATCATTTGGAGTATGCGTTACAGCCAGATTATGTTGCAGAATGCCAGTCGGCACTGAAGCAGGTTTTCACCGCTGATTGCTGATGCCGTATTTCTTCATTTTTATAATTAAATTCGATCGATCGATCCCAATTGCCTCGGCTGTTTTGCTCACGTTCCAGTGATGCTTGTCAAGATGAAAAAGGATGTAATCTCGTTCACAAGCATCAGAAAATTGTTTGATCGACAGATCGAAATACTGAGCGAGCGTCGATTGCTGTGAACCAATAAGATCAAATCCGATCTCTGTTGGGCCAATTTCATCTCCATCGCTCAACACAATGGCGCGGTGGATAATGTTCTCCAACTCTCGAACGTTACCTCTAAAGTCATAATTCATTAAACGGTTCATTGCTTGTTCGGAGATCGAACGGATCGTCTTGAGATTTTTGCGACTGTAAATTTTGATGAAATGCTCTACGAGCAGCGGAATGTCCTCCTTTCGCTCCCGCAGTGGCGGGATCTCTATGGTGACGACATTTAACCGATAATAGAGATCAGATCTGAAACGATTTTCCTGGATCGCCTTTTTTAAATCCACTGCTGTGGCTGCTAAAATTCGGGCATCGACTTTGATCACTTCTTCGCCACCCACGCGTTCGATAGTTCCTTCCTGGAGAAACCGCAGCAGCTTCATCTGCAAGTGATGGTCCAGCTCGCCGATCTCATCGATAAACAGGGTGCCTTCATGCGCGCGCTCGAATTTGCCCTTTTTCCGCTTGATCGCCCCAGTAAACGCACCTTTCTCATGGCCGAATAATTCACTTTCAATCAGCGAAGGGGTGATGGTCGAGCAATCTGCTATCATCAAGGTCTTATCTTGTCGCCGACTATTGTAATGGATGACTTTTGCCACCAGTTCTTTGCCGGTGCCGCTCTCGCCCAGAATGAGAACCGGCGCTTCGGTTTTAGCCACTTTTTCAATTCGCTCCAGCATCGCCAGCATCTTCGGGCTTTTACCGATGATTTTATCCAGTGTGAATTTCCGTTGTTCTTCCTCAGCCTGATACTTCCGCTCCCGCGATAGTTTAAATCGCTCCACTGCACTTTCAATTCGTGGTAGCAATAGCCGGTATTTGAGCGGTTTGTCAAAAAAATCAAATGCACCGGCGTTCATCGCTTTTTTCGTTATTTCCGCATCGCCATAAGCTGTGAGGACAATGACGCAAATATCTGGATATTCCTTTCTCAGCTGCGTCAGCACTTTATAGCCATCCATTTGAGGCAGCTTCCAATCCAGCAGTACCACACCAAAATCGCTTTGCTTCACTTTCTCGAGCGCTTCCTCTCCAGATGCCGCCTCCTCCAATTGGTAATCGTCGGTTGCGAGCCAGCGAATAATCTGCTCTCGATCATCAGCATCATCATCCACAATAAGGATTTTTGCTTTGGGCATAATTTTAATCCCTCAAATTTTGCGGATCTTTCTTATGGATCAATTTTTGCAAATGTTCTATAAGTTTCATTTTCAATTCATTCAAATTATCCGAATAACTGATGTATTCTAAACCGCGCAGGTCTGATGGCACATCACAAGCTGTGTTTTTCAACAAAATTCCACGCTTCCCCAGGCCACATACTAATCCATATTCAAACATGACATTGGAATTCCGCTCGGAGATATCAATAATCGCATAGCGCGATGCTTGAATGCCTCGACAAATTTTGCACATGATGGCCACATTATTCAATTTCTCATCCGCTCGCCAAGCGATCATGCCTAGCGCAGTAATAGCGGCTTTTATTCCCTTTCGATAGATTTGACTGAATGAAATTTGACCCTTATCGATAAAAGGCATCCCGACAAAAACCATTTTATCGTCTTCTTCAATTGGCCAGGGGCAAAAAGGCGAACCGGTTAAAAAGCACCGCTTCATGATGCCTTTGCGTCGCAATTCAATCGCCGAATGCACTTCTGGATCAGGAGTTGGCACTGAATCGGGTCGCCATTTCAAACCGCTCTTGACCATTTGAATAATATTTTCGAAGCGAAACGGCTTTTTGAGATATGCCTGGGCACCCTTTTCAGTAACCGCCTCCACGGCCTGCTCAAGCGTGGCATGGGCGCTGGTGATGATCACACAGGTTTCAGTGTTCATTTTTCGGATCATCTCCAGCGTTTCAATGCCAGACATTCCATTCGGTAGAACCAAATCTAAAATTATTAAATCAAAATGCTGGGTATGAAGTCTCTCTATCGCCTCTTCACCCGAATAGGCCGAAATCGTCTCATAACCTTGCGATGTCAGCAAATTTGTAAACAAAGAATGAAACCCAACTTCGTCATCAATGATCAAGATCTTCTTAGATCGGGACATTTATGCTTCTCCCTTGCAATTCGAAATGAATTTGGTAGAAGATTAAGTGGGGATTATCTTTGCAATTTCGTTGGCTAATTCTTTCCAAATCGCCTGATGCAAGATCATTACACCTGCGACTCCCAGTTCATCCTTATCCAGACGGGATTCGGTAGCGGAAATAATGATGATGGGAATAGTCGGATTAAGCTGTTTAAATCTTGGGATGAATGTTTTTGCTGTTCTGGCGCCATTGCGTTCCTGCTTTAAATTATAATCTAACAATACGAGATCAAAATGAGTTTCTCTAAATATCCGAATGCCATCCTCTGCTGTATTGGTACATTTCACCACATATCCGGCTAAAGTCAACCACCGATGAATTTGATCCAACATTTCCCGTTCATCATTTACCACTAAAATGCGTTTCTGTGTTGTTGCCATTATCATGACTCCTTCTCATGTTTGTTCATAACGTAATCTGATTTTCACATTAGTACCTTTATCTTTCACGCTGCGCAATGTGATTTTCCCATTATGTTCAAGTTCAATAATTCGCTTGCATATTGGAAGTCCCAATCCAAAGCCCCCCTGTTTCATGGAAAAGAAAGGATCCCATACTTTTTTTCGCGCCGATTCTTCCATCCCCTTCCCAGAATCATGAAAATGGATTTCAAAATAATCTTTAAAACGCTTAGCCCGGATAGTGATAATTCCGCCATCGGGCATAGCTTCAATTGCATTTTTGATGATATTGATAAAAACCCGATGGAGCCGATGCGGATCAACCATAGCGGTGAAATTTAGCGAGGCACGATCAATCTGAAATTCGACTTTATGACGCCGCGAAAAACCAGAGGTAAGATAAATCACGGTTTGTGTAATATCAGCCAGGTTGGCGCGTTCAAATTCGATCGGCATCGAGCGCGAGCGTTCCATGATCTCTGTGGTCATCCGCTCAATGCGATCCACCTGCGCCTGAATTTTTTTCATCGATTCGAGAATTGTGAAAGATTCCAATTTTTGGTTCTCATGTAGGTACTCAATCCACTGCGCTTCACCAGAGATCAATGAAGATGCGGTTCGAATGTCGTGGGTGAGTCCAGACAAGACATCGGTTACTGCACTCAAACCAACGGCTTCACTAACTTGGAATTGAATATCGGATAATTCTTCATTCAGCCGGGCATTCTCGATGGCGATCCCAGCATGATTGGCCAATTGCTGCAACAGATGGACCTCATATTGACCGAAATCGTTCTTTTTAAAACTCTCGACATTAATTAAACCAGTCACCTGATTATCATAGATGATCGGTACAATAAGCTCCGATTGAACATGCGGATTAACCTCCAAATAATAATCATCGTTTTTCACATCGGCACACAGATAATGGCGCTGGGTACGCACCACTTCGCCCGAAATGCCTTCATCCAATGAAGTTTTTCTATTCAGATAATCTTTTTGATACGCCTCATCTCCTGCAAAGGCTTTCACAATCAACATTTTTTGATCATAATCTACCAATTGTACATATAAAATGCGATCTTGCGGTCCGATTGCAGCAAGCGTTTCTTTCGCCAATAAGTTGAGGATCTGATCCAGGTCCAATGTCGAGGTGATTTTTCGGCCGATTTCATAGAGCACCTGCAGTTGTCGCAATCGAATATCGCATAGTTCCCCAATCTTGATAGCAATGGCAGTGCTTTCGGCTAATGCTTGTAATGTGTCAAGATCATGATCCGTAAAAGCGTTCAGCTCTGAGCTTTCGATATCGATCACTCCAATAATCTCATTGCGAAACCGCAAGGGAACACAGATCTCAGAACGAATTTCTGGAAATATTTCTAGATATTCAGGATCTTTCCTGACATCGTTGGCGATCCGAGCTTCGCCATTGCGAGCAACCCACACCACGATGCTTTTATTTTGATTGAGGTCAACATAAAAATTAAAATAATCAGAGCTAGCGATTTCAGGAGCGATGGCTTTCGTTTCTAATTTGTTCTTTTCTGGATCGACCAGCATGACGAAGCAAATTTTTTTGCCCTGGCCAACAATATTGAGGCTCTCCTGCGCGATCGAAGATAGCACTGAATTGAGGCTTTTTTGTTGTCCCAATTCTTCGCTGATTTGTCGGAGGGTGATAAAATGGCGATTTTTTTCATCGGCGATGGCATAGAGCTGGGCGTTTCTAAGGGCAACAGAGGCATTTGCGGCCAGCATGGTCAATAGCTTCAAATCGCGGTTTGTAAAGGCATTGTATTGTGTGCTTTCGATATTCAAAATCCCCTCTACTGCCCCATCAATGATCAATGGCGCAGCAATCTCCGATCTGGTTTCTGGCCAAGTGTTATGATAATAAGGATCGTTCGTTACATCATTGCATAAATAGGGTTCTCCAGTTTTATAGACGTGGCCGATAATCCCCTCGCCGTTCTCAATATTTGGCAATTGAAGATCCGCCAATTTGAGATTATCAGGAAATTTTCTCCGCCATCTCTTGGTAACTAAGTCCCGATACCATAAAAAGGAATTATTCGTCTTGGCAATCTGCTGGGATGCTTTTAAAATCTTCTTCAATACCTGACTCAGTTCCAGCGACGAGGCGAGGTCTTGGGCGATTTGCACCAAAAAATCGAGGTCATCGTTGTTAGACATCAATCGACTGAGCAGCAAATTGTTTTGGATTGCGATGGCTGCATGCCCGGACAAAATTTGTAGCATTGCCCTTTCGTTATTAGGCAGTGACACGTGACCTTCCATGAAAAAACTTAGAAGGCCGAGCACCTTGCCCATCACATTCAACGGCAATCCGATCATGAGGGCTTGGGGTGGGATAAGCTCCTTATGAAATATCAATTCTGAATCATCGATCCGATTGGTTATATAAATTTTACCTTGCTGTGCAATGCGTCCGATAAGCCCTTTACCTAATTTCACTCTGGGCGTAAGGATGGCCGCCTCGTCGATCCCCTTTGTCGCAACAAGTTTTAATTCATTATCTTGAGTGTCAATGATAAATAAAAGGCCAATTGTAGGTTTGATTCGCGGGCTGAACTTGATGTCGAGGATGGTGGCAAATAAATCAGCCGAATGTAAATTACAAAACATCCTCCGATTATTTTCAGCAATCAACTCAATATACTCGATTGGCAATTTCGCTAGACTGGATTTAGCATGATTCATCATCGCTATGATCCTTGATTTTTGAATTGACAGAAGGTATCGATGACTTTGCTGAATTCCACAGGCTTCTTTAGATATGCGGTCACTCCAAGCTTTTTGAATTCGTTTTCAATTTGGGGACTCATTACTGCAGTCAGAACGATCACTTTCAGATCAGAGGGGCAATTTTTGATCTTCCCATGTCGGATCATCGAGAGCAATTTCAAACCGGCACGGATCGGTTCAGTCACCTGATTTAATAATTTGCCTGGGGGAAACATCACATCCATGGAAACGATGTCGAACAGTTGAGACTCTAAACATTTGATTGCTTCATCTCCGTTCAAGGCTAATAGACACTCGAAACCATTATTCTCCAATTCTTTGAAATATGGAATGACGCCCCAGCGCTCGTCCTCTACAAAAAGAATTCTCGTCTTCATGCTATTTCTCCCCTAAGGTTTGTGGCGTTTTTGGCAGAATAACAGTAAATATGGTGTCGTATCCTTCATAAATGCTGATGCGACGCGGATCGTTCAAAAACGGCGTACTTCTCACCGTAATCTGACCTCCATGTCCCTCAACGATCTCCTTTGAGATCTTTAATCCGAGACCAGTGCCGGGAATGTAGCGTTTTTGATCCCGGGGACTCCCACGACGAAAACCCTTAAAGATATTTTCGTATTCATGCTCGGGAATGCCAAGCCCTTTGTCCCAAATCTCAATGTGAATGCGCGATCCGTCATCAAATCCCTGAATCCGAATATATCGGTTGTCATGAGAATACTTGACGGCGTTATCTACCAAATTGATGATCACTTGTTCTATTTTGGGACGATCGAAATAAAACGCTGGGAGTTTTTTCACATTATCCCGAATCTGAATTGAAATGCCTCGCTGCAAAGCCCGCAAACGGTAGTAGCTAACACAATTTTGAATCACATCTTGAATAAAGCCCTTTTCGAAATTGAATCCAATTAAACCTCTAGAACGATCGGTAAACATCAGCGTGTTTTCCATCTGACGTTTAGCTCGATGGGCTTCTTCTGCAATAATTTTAAAAATCTCGTTTATTTCACTGGATTTCTCCTGATTCACTTGAAAATAGCTTTTGAGACCACCAATTTGAGTGATGATATTGTGCAATGGGCTGCGGAACTCGTGGGCGGTCTCAGTGAGTGTGGTTTCAAGCAGGTTGATGGTCTCCTGATTCTTCACATTGCGGAGGCCCGTGGCGATTTGACAAGCGAATGTCTCCAGGATTTGCATCCGATGTCGCAATACTTCTTCAGGACCATTGAGCAAGCCCTGTTTATCCGTTAGATCAATTTGCAAGGCGCCAATAGCTTTCTCATCAACGAGGAGCGGGATGACGTATTGCGATTTAAACTGAGCCTTCTGAACAGTTGCAGGATCACAACGAGGATCACTGGCGCAATCCCTCACCAGAAGGGATCGGCGTTCTCGGATCACGCAAGCCTGGACCGTATTTGAGGATTGGTCGAACGAGATATCGCGCAAAATCTGCTTCCAATTCAAACCAGAGGCGTAGCGACCTTCGATTTTGCCGCTCGATTCGCTGATCAGTGACAATATAGCTCTCGGATACCCGATCCTGGCCAAACAATCAAAAATATGACGAATCGCCTCAGGTTGGGATCTTGAAGATTGAATCCACACGCTTGCGTAATTTAATTTTTCGAGCTGATCCAATAGTTTTGACTGTTCTTTTCTCATATATGCCTGATCAATGCCGATCCCAGCCAGCCTCACCACCTTCCGCAAAGTATCGATCTCACTCTCGGTGATGTCTTGGCGATGTTCCTTTTGATAGCCCGCCTCCAATGTTCCAAACGCAATGCCATGCGAAAGGATTGGCAAATACACTCGGACCAAATTTTGATGGTTGAACCGCTCAAATATTTCTTTATCCAAACGATCGTCCCACCCAGTGAGTTTGATCTCCTTCTTGGTTCTTACTACCCATGCTTGAATATCATTGCTATCCAGAGGATGCCAAGCCATTGTAAGCCACTCATCAGGAACATTTTTCCCATCGATCGTCCCAATTTGGTTCGATGTCGTTTCGACTTTTGATATGGTGGCATAATCGAATTTTAAAACATCAACTACAGCCTCCAATACGCTTCTGAGAATCATGTCTACATCGAGATAAGTGGTAATCGCTTCCTGTATTTTTTCCAACGCAGTCAGCTCAGTAATGATCTTGGTCTTCGCAGCAATCAAATTGGCATTCTCAATGGCTGCGGCTGCCTGGGTGGCAAGGGTCGATAGATAATACATATCATTGATTGAAAAGGCATTTTCCTGTTGGCTATCCACATAAATTACACCGAACGTTTTTGTCGTGTTGGAGGCCGGATCGCTTCTATTGATGGGTACTGCCAATTTAGATTTGGTATCTTTGAAAAGGCGATGCTGCAATTCGGCTGGTTCATTATCTAAATTGGGAGAGATGAAAGGTTTCTGACTCTGGAACACATATCCTGTAACGCCAGTTTCGATCGTTGTCGTATCCTCGGGAAATTCCTCTCCCTCAATGCGGGATTTCAACGCGCAAAGCTTAAGTTTTTGGGTGGACTCATCATAAATCCGTACATAAGCCCTGATCGCGTGAGGAAAGTCAAGGCAAATTTCTGAAATTTTTTCTAAAATCTTATCCACCTCATGCATCGAGAGCAGCGAATTCCCTACTTCAATCAACCTCTTGGTCTTGCGCAAATCCTTCACAATACCAATCGTTCCGACGACCTTATTATTAACATCCTTAAACAGGCTGAAAGTGGCACTCACTGTCACAGGCTCGCCGTTTTTGCCAATGAATTTTGTCTCATAATCCTTAATGGAATTATCGGGACTTTCATTCAATCGACGCATCACCTCAAACGCCTTATCAATTCCAGATGATACCTCATCAGAAAGGTAATAATCTTTTACTCTCTTGCCTCGAATGTCCCCAAAAACTTCTATTGCTCCTTTATTCATGTAGGTCATTGTACCATCCAATGTGGTCACGACCACCGGGTCAGGAGTTGCCTCGATGATTCGTCGATATTTATCTAACTCTTTCACTAATTGAGCATTTTTAATCGCGATAAGCAATTTCATGGTGAGGAATTGCATCAACGGCGCATCAAATTCATCCGAAAAACCACGATCTGTGCAAAGATTGCCACCTTCATCTCTTTTATTATAAGCGCAGATCAACCCCAGCAGCTCATTTGTTTCATCAAGAATGGGATAATTCAACGAAGAATAGGCAACATCAGTCGATAAAAAATCGGATGTGTCAATCTCTTTGCGCGTCGCTGGGTGACTATAAATCTCTTGGCGGGTTAAATTATGCGGCTTTTTGGTAAATGCAATGTGACCGTGAAGACCAGTACCCTCTCCACTTATGATTGGTAACTTCTTCTGTTTATCAATTTTTTCCGCTTCTCCCAAACCTTCTTTGATACCATAAGAAGTCTTAATATAAATATGTCCGTCATCTACCAACCATAGGGTACATAGCTCAGCATCGAGAATTTCTGTAGCTTTTTCGACAATAAAATCAAACTTTTGCTCAAGCGATTTATTATCAGACTCGGAAAGAAGCACATTATCTGTCTCAGATAAAAGTGATAATTTCTTAATCATGCTTTTATTTCGCTTAAGCTCTTCGCATAGATCTCGAAGCTGGCATGGAAAATCCATGGAATTTTTATCAGCATCCTGTTTCGCTGCGTCCATGTTAAGAATAACTCCTTTCTGTCACTTTTCCGCTTAACTCTTATCATTTTCATTTTAATTCTTTAGAGCGTTAAAATAATATGATTTGATTTTTAGATAATTTATTATAAATTTAGCCCGAATATTTTTGCGAAAGCCCATTCTTGCCAGTATTTCTTTATCGAGTTCTCGAATCATCTCACAGTCGACATCCTTACATCTGGGGCTGCTCCTTATGGCTAACAAGGATGATAATGGGAAATATAAACGCACAGCAATCATTGGTGGCACGTTCAATGCTCTTCACGCAGGGCATAAGTATTATATTAAATTAGCATTCGATTTCGCCGATGAAGTCTTCATTTTACTAACTGCTGACGAATACGCTAGAATCTGTAAATCCTATGAGGTAAATCCTTATAGCACAAGGGCTACAATGCTCAGAGATTATGTTGTTCAAATTGCCGAAAAAAAGAATTTTCATATCATCAAAATGGACTCTGAGGCCTTCCTAATTAATTTCTGTACCGCAAACGATTTTACTATGGCCGTGATCATCCCTGAGTATTATTCGCTTTTCCAACGTATCAACAATATAAGAGTCGATGAGGGTAAGTTTCCATTGCTGCTACTTATCACTCAGCGAATTAGGACAACAGAAGGATTTAATATTTCATCGACCCTCATTCATAACTTGCAACATGATCGCAGGATTAATCCAAAGCAATATTCGCCCGATTTAGCGCAATACTTCGAGGAGCAAAATCACCCTAATAGAATTACAAATATTATTCCAAGATAAATCCACTCATAAGATTATAGAAAACAGCCCCCTTTTTTTAGAATTTGTTCATCATGTAGCGAAATCGCTGCAATATTGTGTTAAATTCACATCAATTCTAAACAATCTTTTGCCATGCGTCAAGAACCATGCGCACTCTATTCTTTGATCTGAATCTTCCATGAATAAATATCAAGATTTAAATAATTAAAATAGCAATTTTGTATCAATGATCAAGTTGATTTTTAAAATATTTCATTATCGCTGCAATTGAATTCTCTCCCAAAGCGATTCCCAAAGCTTACTAAAATATTCGCATTTTCTGCCAATTTAGCTGAGGTGCGAGATGATCATCAAATTTCCTTGCTTTGATCTCTCTATATGAAAGGGAGTTTCTGAAATTTGAAGTTTGATGAATTGAGGAATATGCGCACCGCTAAAAAATTGACGACTTAAACCTTTTTGAAAACCTTCCTTGTTCGTGGGACAAGCGTGGTCATCGATAGTACTTCATGAATCTTTCTCTCATTGCTGCTCTCTTTATTGATTTCTTAATTTTGCGATTGCGTTAGCGCATCTATTTTGTCAGAAGCTGCTTTTTAACTTAAAAATAAATATTGACATTGAATTTTAAAAGTGTATATTATATCATATTAATTAATTTTAGTTTTCCCGCCAATATGAAACTAATATCTAAATAAAAAAGTTAAAAATGTAGAAAAATTTATTATACTAATGTTTATTTGTTTGGTGCTTGGCAAGGCTATCGTTAAATCGGGTCAAAATAGTGCTGATAAAATGGTTGGATCGGTGATCTAAGGGCGAGAATAAAAGGATTAATTTTTAAATGAAACCTTCAAGCCTTGATTACTAATTCCCTCCATTTTCAGCATGTTTCGGATCAACCTCGCAGTCTCATCTATTTTAGGGATGCGTTGATGAGAGGTGCGACCAAAACTTCCAAACAAACAAAATGAAGGAGGGTCTGTTATGGCTATCAGCGACGATGAAAAGCAGGTCATTGAAAAGAAGATCGATAAGCTTAAAAAGAAAATCGATACCCTCAATAAGGCAATCTCTCTCCAGGCCAATAAGATAGCCGATACGATGACCTTGATGGTAATCAGTCGCGACGAAAATTTGCTGTTGGATCGGATTCAAAAGAAAAAGAAAGCTATTGAAGAGCTGGCTGAGCTGAGAAAAGACTTAATTGCTCCAGGAACATCGCGCGGATCTCAAAAGCCATCGGTGGAGGAAGAATAATCATTTTGGTGAAGGGGTGTTCATAGAGGTCTGGGAGAGAAGACTCAACGGCGTCGGTGTTTTTCTCTCCCTGCAACCCTAAATTCACGGTACAGGCAGGTTAGACGTGACTCTTATAAACATGATACTTTGCATTCATTTTGATCGGAAATTGTTAGCTTTTTTCCTTTTCACTATTCTCACCCGTGTCCCATTTGAGCTGGGAAAAAAGTCAACCTGATCCATTAAAGCACGCACAATAAAGATGCCACGACCGCTTTCTTTCAGCAGATTTTCGGGCTCAAGGGGATTGGCAATTTGTTGTTCATCAAATCCTTCTCCTTCATCTTGAACTGTAATAACAATTTCGTCATCATGATATTCAAACTCAACGGTCACGTTTTTATGGCGATCTTGCTTATTGCCATGCACAATAGCATTTCCAACAATTTCAGTCACAGCGATCGCCAAACTGTCCTGCTCCTCAGCCGAAAATCGTAACGATTTCGCTATTTGTTCTGCGACTTTTTCTACCTTCTGCACATTTCTTAAATCGCTTGCAATAACCATTTTTCGATATGCGTCTTGGTTATGTTTGCCCAAATTGCCGCTCCTTGTTGTTAGTGGTACCAAGTTAGTTCAAAATTAATGTTATTAAAATAGTTCCGCTGAAATTGGTCAATCATGATCGCCCGTCTCAATCCCTCAAAACTCACCATAAATTGTCGATGAGGGGTGTAACTGAATTTCAAAATCGGTCCAAAACTGATTATTGTACTTTTATTACCAGCAGACATACCATAATGCCCTATTGGATTCTGGTTTGTCTCAACTCTTTTTGAAAATAGCAATCCTGGTGCAATTAAAATTGATGCGTTAGGTCGAAAACTCAAGCTAAGTCGAGACCAATAGGTGTTTCTATTCATTAGCAAAAATTCAGTCCAACGTTCCCAGTCTAACTTGCCATTCTCTTCTAACTCGATCTTATTGGTCATCGCAAGCTGGATGCGCTTTGTTATTCGTGTTGTTAACTCTTGATTCAGAGAAAATTTTCGGTAAACAAAGCTTTTTATCTCTGCTGATGTCGTACCAAATTCGAAATCATAATCGACATAATTCGCATAAACCTCGAAATGATGAGCAATAGAAAAATTACTATTCGGCTGATAGATGATTTGGGGAAAAAGATGAAAGATTCTCATCCAGTTGTTATTGGCACTTCGTTCCCCATAGATATAAACCAGATGGTTTAGAATCACACTGCCATTTGTAATCAACCTAAAAGTAGGTGCAAAATAATGGGTCTCTGTCATCGCAAAATTCCATCGCAATTCATCCCGATCATCTGGGTTGGTTTTTGGGGTATCGTACCGATAGCGACTAATCGAACCGTGCAGTTGGAGCGAATCTGAAGTGGATAAATGAAGATTAACTCGCATTATCAAGGTTAGCCGCGAACTATTAAAATCAGGGGAAACATAATAATAATATTTTGAAAATTTTTTCGTTCGAGCGGAGTCCGTGAGTTCGTTCTTTTGGTCATCGGTCTCATAATTCAGCGCGATTAGGAGATCAGAAGAGCGAGGCTTCATCAAAAGGCTGATCTCGTTTTCAGAGTGAAAATCATTTCGGGAGCGATGCTCCTGCTGTTTCGTCTCAGCGTATCTTTTGACGCTGGTTTGTCTCCCATGTAAGGTTGTTTGAAATTGAAGATGAATATTTTTCAAAGGGCGATACCGTAAACAATTCGCGATCCCCTTATTATTCTCTTCAAAGCTTTCTACGGTCATCTGATATAAATTTAGTTGATCATAATTATCGCGTCGCTTTTTATTCCAGAAAAGCCATAAAGAATCAGAAGCGTCTTCTTGAAAATATCTGGTCACTTGGTACTTAAGCTCATAATCAGCATTTTGCCGAGTCTTGTAATTATCCCCCTTGCTCAAGAAAGAAAAACGGCTCAAATAGTTCGAGAGAGCAAGCGAATCCCCCAGAAATTGCACTTGATGAGTTAGCCCGCGATCCCGACGAATCTGTCGATCATCATATTTGTATCCAATTCCAGAATAAAATTGGTATTTTCGCGATGGTTGAAATTGAAACCCTGCCATACCCCAGAAGGTATTAAAATCACTGACCAAGCCTGATAAGCGATCTCGAAATAGATTTGCTGATGTTGCGAATATGGTTGACCACTGATCGGTGAATGGCAACTGGAACTCAAGATGAAGTTGTTGATCATCTTTCCATTTGCGATCAAGATCACTAAGTCGAATTAGTGATGAACCAAAATTTTCGGCAATGCTGAATTTAACGTTATTCAGGAGCATTTGTTGATAATATATTTGTGTCAACCATCGATAAGTGTTGAGTTCCTGTTCAAATCCGATCTGATAGAAAAGCGTATCATTGGCTGCCAGGGCCGCTCCAAAACAAAATGTCATTGACCATGCGATCAAAATTGTGATAACGATCCATAACTTAGTCATTTTCTAATTCAGCATCCAACCTTTTACCAAATATCTCTATTCGCTCAGGTTCTTTAATGACTTTTAATTCTGATGATGTAATACTTTCGGGAGCTATTACCCCGCCAGAGATAACCAATTTGAGAGCTTCTTCAATCGACATATTCATTTCAATTACATCTCGTTTGGGAACGAATAGCAAAAATCCGGAAGTTGGATTCGGCGTCGTTGGTAAGAATACGCTGACCATGTCCTGACTCAGACGATCTTGCACTTCTCCTTTGGTATCTTGTGTTAGAAAAGCCAACGAATACACGCCCTTCCTTGGGTATTCAATCAGCACCGCTTTTTTAAAAACCTCCCGACGCTCTGAAAAAAAGGCATTGCTGATCTGTTGGATGGCGCGGTAAATGCGATTAATGAGCGGAATTCTGGCGAAGATCAGTTCTCCAAGCTGAATGAGCTTGCGACCAAAATAGTTCTTTGCAATTAATCCAGTGAGCAGGATCAATAAGATCACAGAAATGAATCCTAGGCCCACGCTGCTAATTGGAATCCCAAATCGTTCCAATACATTTGTCACCACACCGCGGAGCAATCCATCGATGGCATAAAACAGTTTCCAAATGATATAAACTGTAAGCACCAATGGGATAAGCACCACCAGCCCAGTTAAAAAATATGTTTTTAACCTTCGCCACATTTCGATCCTTATTTCTCTAAGAAATTATAGCAAGTAAATCACATTTAAGAATTACTCTTTCGTTTATTTTTTAGGAGCCGATGGAACTTGGATCATAAAATAAATCTTCTCTCCATTTTTTCCCATCTGATATTTTTCCCTTGCGATCTTTTCGATATATCGATAATTGTTCTGAAGCATGTCGATTTCCTGTTCCAGACGGTGTTGTTCTTGTTTCAATAAGGCGATCTGCTTCAGTAAAGCATTTTTTCGATATTGAAGTTGCGCATATTTGATGAAACCATGATTTCCAAAAAGAAAGATCGATGATAATAAGGCAATGATAATTCCTATCACCAACAATCGTGGTTTTTTCTTTGGACCAGGTCGATGGATTGCTTTAGATTTGGAAAAGCGCCTACTCATAGATAATAAAATTTTGACTGGGAAAGAATCCCATATGTTTTATCATTTTGGCTCTGGTTAATAGATCCAATTTGATTTTTGAAGCAAATAAAGATGCAATCATTCTTTCATAAAATGACCGTTCAAAGCGAAGGACCTCGTTACAAGAAAATTCTTCATTGCTCGAACTAAAGCAGAATTGCGATTATTTAACTTCACAGAAGCCACATGAGTACCAACGAGCCATTGATCAACTCAGGAACTGCATCATTTAAAATAATTATCCACAGGCCCAAATAGGCTTCTGAACTTGGAGTTAACCATTTCATTGAATCATGTTTAATAAATTGATCATAAAATGGATCAGCTTCCCTTAACCACCCTATAACCAGCGTAGACTGCTGCTTCCCCCAGATTCTCTTCGATTCGCAGCAATTGGTTATACTTACAAATTCGATCTGTGCGACAGGCAGATCCAGTTTTAATTTGACCAGTATTGGCTGCCACCGCAATATCTGCAATAGTCGTATCTTCAGTTTCTCCTGAGCGATGCGAAATCACGGCAGTGTATCCAGCGCGATGCGCCAGCTCAATCGCGTCTAGCGTCTCGGACAATGTGCCGATCTGATTCACCTTGATCAAAATTGAATTGCAGATCCCCAGTTCAATTCCTTTCTGGAGTCGCTTGGTGTTCGTCACAAATAGGTCATCGCCCACTAATTGAATTTTTGAGCCTAATCGTTCGGTCATGATTTTCCAGCCATCCCAATCATCCTCAGCCATTCCATCCTCTATGGAGATAATCGGATATTTTGCCACCAAATTCGCATAATATTCAACCATCTGTTCGGCACTGAAGGTTTTCTGCTCAGACTTTAGCTCATACTTCTTGGTTATCTTGTTAAAGAATTCGCTGGCTGCTGGATCGAGCGCAATAAAAATTTGTTTACCCGCCTGAAAATTTGCTTTAGAAATTGCTTCCATGATCAATTCAAGCGCTTCTTCATTGGAGTGCAAATTTGGAGCAAAGCCTCCTTCATCTCCGACGGCAGTGTTATAGCCTTTGGATTTCAAAACGGATTTTAGGGCATGAAAGGTCTCTACGCCCATCCGTAAAGCTTCTTTGAAAGAATCAGCGCCAACTGGCATAATCATGAACTCTTGTAAATCGACATTGTTATCAGCATGAACACCCCCATTGAGGATATTCATCATGGGAACTGGAAGGGTTCGGGCATGAACCCCACCGATATATTGATAGAGCGGCAAATTCACTGCCGCCGCCGCAGCTTTGGCGACAGCCAATGAAACTGCCAAGATGGCATTCGCCCCTAATTTCGATTTGTTCTCTGTCCCATCGAGCTCCACCAATATCTTGTCAATGACGATCTGCTCAGTGGCATCTTCTCCAATGATTTCTTCAGCAATGATTTCGTTCACATTGTTAACAGCTTGAGTTACCCCTTTACCAAGATACCTTGATTTGTCGCCATCTCGAAGCTCAATTGCCTCATGTTCGCCAGTGGAAGCCCCTGAAGGAACGATCGCTGACCCCACAGCTCCGCATTCCAATGCAACATCCACTTCCACAGTCGGATTGCCGCGCGAATCCAGAACCTCTCGTGCGATTAGATCGGTAATTATCGTCATCTCTTCTCCTTCTTATTTGATTAAAATTGCAAGTAATGAAGCTTCAAATTCAATTTCAAAGTTGAAATATGACCAAATATCATTTTTTGATTCGGACAAAACTCCGAAGGCTAACAATGCAGCAATATTTCAATATCTTTTGTTTTTAATATGCAACAAATACAGCAGATATTGGCTTGAGGCTAAATTTTCGATTTTACCAAGCCGATGGCTCAACTTTAGCATTCTTGATTTCCTGAGCGAAGTTTTTCAGCGGTTTTCTTTCTACTGAGCCGATTTATCCAAGAAAATGCAAATCGATCGGAAATTCAGTCGATAAATTGAGGAACTGCACAGTTCCCGACCCTGATTCAATTAGCTCACCAATTGATAGCCAATCCAAGTGAACACTGCCCCGCTGATCGCGCATATAAAATTCACAACGTCGTTATCGATCAATCGATAACCAGCAATCAACGTAGTTGGATGATTTTGACAATGGCTCTTCTTTTCAGTAATTTTTCCACAAACACTGCATCGATATTGGGCTTGCACTGTGGTTCCGAGAATGCTATCGACCAGGCTTCCCACCAAGCCCGCAGCGACGACAATTGCGAACAATGCTCCTGCCTTTAAGACATGATCATAACGCTGGGTGACCAAGCTGCCGATATATACAATGATAAAACTGCCCAATAAACCACCAGTGAGGCCCAACAATGTGATGCCCCCAGAAGTTCCTGGAGCAACCCGACGAAAGGTCAAAACATCCCGCGGGGACTTGCGAGAAAAAACACCGATCTCAGTAGCCCAAGTATCGGCTGTTACGGCCGCCACCGATCCAACAAATACGAAATACCAAATATCATGCGGAAAATAATTCCAGAGCAACACGATGATCCCAGCGATCCCACCATTGGCAATCACCTGTCCCGAGTCTCTTCTGCCACCCTTCTGAAATGTATCGGCGAACCGCTGTTTCCATTTTTTCCCTAATTTTGAAAGGAGGCTAGACAAGAAAAAGAAGAGCAAAATCGGGATGCTGAACTCCCATTTGCCAGTCCCAAAGATAACCACTCCTAATAAAAAAGTCGATACTGCTCCGCTGCCATCTAAAAAATGCAAAAAATAAGAACCACCAGCAATCACCATTGCAATTGCGACCCCAATGCTGAAACTTGCATTTTGGGCGCTGGAATGCGTTAGCATGAAATGGAGGGTAAAAGCAGCCCCTATCGGGACCGAAAAATTGTCAGATCCTTTATACGAAATCGCTTCACATGCCATTGCAATAATCGCAACGATCGCTGCGATCCAAACCGCTTGGTTTGTAGCGATTGAAATTGAATCAAGTGATGAAAAAAAATGAAGCCCACTGAACGTAACGATAAAACTGGTAATCAACATCGCCGCTGAACCTTGTAGCGACTTTGGCTCGCCGTCAAATTGATAGCGAATGGGGTATTTCACCGATTCTCCGACGATAGCTGCCATGGCATCTCCAAGCGCCAGAACAAGCATCGCGATGACCAAAATAGCGCGATGATTTTGCCATAGCAGCAGCAACAAAATAAAAAATGCCATGGGATAGAATACAGTCCCATAGCTTACTCGGCCAACCGCATGCATTCCCGGCATCCATTTCTTTCGAATGGCGATGAAATTAAGCACGGCAAAAATGCCAGCTATCAATAATAGCGGATCTGGCCTTTGCAGCATCAGCGGAGTCACAGCAATGAGAATTCCAGTTAAAATGTGAACCAATTTTCTAGTAAAATTGATAGATGCTTTGAACTTAATCCGTAGCAGCTCAGATAATCCGATCACAATTGTCAGTATCGCAAGAAGTACCGCAGCACGAATCCAATCCATAGAACCAATCTGGTAAATTAGTTATTGATTTTCATTCTTTTTTTCGCTATAATATTTAGCAATTTTTTCGATCAAAGTCAATAACATTTTATCTGATGCTGGTAAAGGTCTTGTAAGAAGATCTGAAGATGAGAAGATCAGGGAATTGCAAATATTTCTCTTCATCATTGATTAAGAACTCGAGTTCTGGTTTCTCCGAAAATTGTTATCAATTTGCTTATTGCGAACCAATCTCCTAAGAACTGATCAGTTCCGAGAGGGACATCGTTCTGAGATGATGCTTAACAAAATCTATAACTGATGGACTTGATCGATTCGATTATTGAGTTGGATCGCTTGGATTCTAAATTTTTCGCAATGATTGGCAAACTATGCTGCTTTGAATGCTTTGTCCTAACCGACAATTGTCGCGAAACTAAGCAAAAAAAAGTTATCCACATCGCTGTTTATTCGCTCCACTGCTCAGTACTATTCATGAGAAAAAAATTCACAAAAATTAATTTCACCGAAGCCCAGTTTATTAAAAGCAATTACTATACTGTACTTAATCAGAAAAAGCTTCTTATTTTTCTTTCAACTTGAAGCTATCTTTCTAATTGATTTTTATAATGGTTATCTTGAGAGGATTTTTTGCTAACAAAATGTTGATCGTTTCATTTTGAATTGATCTACATCTTGTGTTAATAAAAATTCAAATATAAATTGAGCCGAAAAGACCAGACCGAAACAATGTTAAAAATTTATCCACTTGTTCACAACTTATCCACATACTAACAACATATAGATGATCTTTCTACGGCTCTGTCTATGGAATTTCAGAGAATTTAATCAAGGCTATTATCTCAGGTGATTTGATAGATTTTACAGCGAGCTCTTCTCACATCAGTTTGGATTTGTGGTGTCCCTTTTGAGATCTTAATTCGAGATGAAGAGATATCGCATGATCGAGCAGTTTTATCCCCCTAAAATGCAAACTCTTGAGGCAAGGATTTGCATTTGATAAGTGAATGTGATTTTGTCAAGCTTAATATTCAGCTTCTTATTTTAAAGCCCTTAAAGATCATGAGATTCTGGAAAATTAAAAGTTCATTCAGTCCTGGCTGATGCTTCTACCTTCTCTATTATGCTCATTTTTTAATTTTTCAGATTTCAGAGACAATGGCTCATTGTTTTTTGGTTTGATTCTTCTATAGGTTGAACAGGTTGGATTTTACGCTTGATTTTGGAATGATTTTAGCAAGGATATGAATTGAACAAGTTGTTTGACCTCGATGGCGTTTTATACCAACTTGCAAAATCGGTCAGAACCGTAATTCGATTTGGCAAAGATTAATTTATCGGTATCGGGACAGATGATATGAAAAAAAAGCTAATATTGCTGATCATGCCAATAAGCGACCATTTTGATCACTTCAAATCTATGCTATCGTACAATGATTTTGAGGTGATCACAGCCAATGATGGAAAGAATGGGTTTGAATTAACCCGCGATGCTGAGCCAGACCTCATAATTGCAGCCACAGAGCTTGAAAAAATTGATGGGATTGAACTCTGTTATATGTTGCGCCAGAACAGCCGACTAGCAGCAACGCCTTTTATTTTAATAACTGATGACACCAATCCTGAGCTACGCATTAATGGATTTCGAAGTGGGGTCGATGATATCATCCCCCTTTCTATTTCGCGCAGGGAATTGATCACACGGATCGAAACGCTCATTAATCGGTATGCATTTTTGACAAAGCAAATCCTGAAACCCAATCAATCGTTGATCGGCAAACTCCAGGATTTCAGAGCCATCGAGATCATACAACTATTAAATTTAAACCACAAAACTGGCGTTCTTAAAATTGATTCGATGAATCAAATTGGGAAGATCGCTTTTTATGACGGAAAAATTACCTGGTCCCATTGCAATGGCGTAGATGGCGAGGAATCAGTATACGCCATGGCTGCCTGGGAACAAGGCTCGTTCGTGTTTGAGAAAGATTTAATTCCAACAGAGGTCAATATCCTAAAACCTACTATGCAACTCATCCTGGATTGTTGCCAGCGGTTGGATGAGTTGCGGTCAAATCGCAACCTGCAGACCTAATTCAATTTTTTGAACCATGCATGAATTCGCCCACCTGAATAAAAAGCAGAATTGAGATAACAAATTCAGCCTGTCTCTCTTTCGCTTTCTTGTAACATCAAGAGACAATTCGCTTCATTTTTCTCCCCATAGCTGTTACTTTTTAAGTCAATGCATCATCCTCGTTTTTCTTGCGCTAAATCACATTTTTGCTATGACAATTTTTTATTTTGAAGATAGAAGTTGATTTGAATGAGACATTAATTCGAATAGAGATAAATATTCTATTTTTTCAAATTAACATTTAGTATTACCGACGAAAAAAATGAACTTTTGTCTACTTCAATCAATAGCTAGGACTTAAAACCAAAGAGTTGAGATCAGGATGTTGAATCGAAAGGATCACTGGTTGCGGCATGTAAATTGCAGTTGCATTATTAGTCAATCTATGAATTCCCCAAAGCTCATTTGTGAAAGCATTGAAGCCTGAAGAGGAGGAGCTATGAAAAGCTGCCAAACTTTCATCGCTTTCAAAATTGCTTTGCTCGTTTTCCTTTTGCTCAGTATAATTTCCTCCCTGGCGATACCAAAATATTTTCATCTTAACAAGCAGGATGAAGCCAGCCAATGCGTGGCCAATCAGATCATTGTGGAAACGGCACTAGCTATTGCTTATGCAGAAAGCCTGGCCCTTGGGAACAGTCATTTCCCCACTCAATTATCACCAAGCATGTTTAGCGATGGTCAGATTCCTACCTGTCCAGTGAACCATCAGCCCATCTCCTTCGACCTTCATACAGGAAAAGCTTTCTGCCCCAATCATATTCAAACGCATCGCCAGGAGTAACAACGATCGATTTGCATTTCAGACCATTTGTATTAGCAAACCGCATTTGTGCCAATTTAACGCTTCACTAAGCCGCATCATCAGATGAAAAATGGGACGAGGCCCTCAATAATTTTGATGAAGATCGTAACCTACTGGGGGTTAAGATTTAGGAGGTATTGAAGCTTTTTTGAAAAAAGGACCTGCCCCGCTCCGCTCACAAACTTATTCATAAGCGAGCGGAACGGGAAATTTTTGGAACTTTGAGATTGGGGTAAAAAAATTATAACCCGCCTTGTTGAGTTTACTAATTATCTGGTAATAGGATCATATTGCCAACAGAGTCGATGTTTCCCCACGGAACAAAACTGATCGGATTAAGCGTCTCCCTGCTTAAAGGATTGTCGCTTTTTTGATGTAATCCAATTTAGGGAAATTTTTATTCAGATAGTCGTTGCCCCCCTGTTGAATCAATTGTTGGGAAGGCCCAGGGCCGTTAGGTGCGCCTTCTCCGTAGCCGCTGTAAAGCTGATCGACCACTTCCATTCCTTCTATCACTTTCCCCACAGGTGCGAACCCCATTGCGTCCAGCCGCGAATTATCGCCATAATTAATGAACAACTGAGTCGTGCGAGAGTTGGGCAATTGGGTCTTCGCAAAAGTCACGTAACCCCGAAGGTTGCTTTGTTTGACTGGATCATCTGGGATGGTTAAATTGCGCCAAGTCTGTATCACCCTTGGATCGCCATGATAGCCGAACTGAGCCATGAACCCATCAATAACGCGGAAAAAACGAACGCCATCATAATATCCGTGTCTGGCAAGGTAATATAAGCGATCGGCACCATGAGGAGCCCAATCGCGATGCACTTCAATGACAAAGTCGCCTTTCGATGTCTCAAATTTAACTCTGAATTGAGCAGGACACGGTTGAGCAAGCTCATTGAGATCAGGATTTAGGATTTTCTCTGAGATAGCTGGTGTTTCGATTTGGCTCTTGCCTGGAGATTTCTGTTGATCTTTGCCACAGCTAACAAAGGAAACAAGTATCATTAACACAGTAGAAAGCAATTTCATTGATCTGAACATTAGAATGCCTCCGAATTTGAATATAGATTTTGATTCATTTTCACCTAAGTTTTTCTCATTCGCCAAAGTGAGGTTAGTTGAAGCGATTGGATCACTCATCATCATCGGGCAAAATTTTGCTTCGCACCACGGCCAGGATGCTTGACTGGGAAATGATAAGATAGCGTTTCTCGTCATATTCAATCTCTATCGCATCCTTCCGCAAAAATATGGCATAGTCCCCGATCCTTACCTGGAGCGGAATATAGTGCGTCTCATTACGTTTGCCTTTCCAAGGTTCAGAGGTGTCGGCAATATAGGGGATAATATATCCAGGCCCGACCTTTACCACATAGCCGCTGCTGATTTTTTCTTTTTCCGCGACGCCTTGGGGCAAATATAGGCCACTATCGGTACGATCTTTTCCGGGATCAGGGCTGATCAGCACCCGATCGCCAATGATGATAATTTCTTTTTCTTTTTTCATCATTTTTTATCCTTGAATTGTTCTCGAAATTGGCGAATGATCTCTTTATGCAAAAAGGCCAGCGGCATGGACAAAGCTTCTTCAATGGAGACCCATCGTGCAGCCACGATCTCTTCTGGTGATACAGCTACCTGGCCATTGGCTTTGGCATGAAATACTTGGACCACTGCGTGAATGCTGCGCTCTGGGATAATTTCATCGAAGTAGAATAAAAATTCTGGCTCAATATCTAAACCCACCTCCTCTTTCACCTCCCGAATCACCGCCTGTTTCACGGTCTCATACGGATCGATGTGACCGCCCGGAAGAGACCAATAATTTTTATAGGGATCTGTATTGCGTAACGCAAGCAGAATCCGCTCGGTTCCCGAATCAGTTCGAGTGATGATTGCGCCAACCGTCGCCTCTGGTGATCGAAGCTTCATTCCAATCCTTTCGCAAATTGAACCTGCTTTGCCATTTCAATAACACCGTGAATCAATCACTTTGTTAATTTTTTGTAGCCAAATATAAAACAGTTCCGCTAAATTGTCAAGCTAAAAATTCGACCAAGGAAACGATGCCAAAAAACCTGAATGCAATTTTTTTGAATTCTAATGTACATAGAAAAATTTTATGACGTTAAAAATCCATTTCATGTCAGCTTCAAGAGCTTGAAACTAAAGCTTCATAGCTCCAGAGGATAATCCTTTGATAAACGCTTTCATGAAGAACAAGAACAAGATTAAGAGGGGGATCGCAGCAATGGTATAACCAGCAAAGATCGTCCCATATTTCATTCCAGTCAAACCTGTCGCTGTGGTGGAAAAATAGTTCAGTAATCCCACTGGAAGCACGAATTTGTTCATCGATTGAAGCGTTACAAAAGGCCAGATAAATTCGTTCCAAGTGGCAATCAAGTTGATAATTGCGACGGTCCCCAAAATGGGGCGAGAGAGCGGGAGCACAATGTGCCAGAGGATGCGATGTTCTGGGCAGCCGTCAATGGTGGCAGCGTCAAACAGGTCGCGAGGTAAGGATTCGAAGAAAGACCGCAACAAAAAAATGGCAAAAACCTGCCCTGAGCTGACGTAAGGAAGGATCATCACCCAATGGGTATTCAAGAGTCCCAATCGCTTTACTGTCATGAAGGTCGGCACCAAAGTGAGGATGCTTGGGATCATCAGCAATGAAATAATGGCATAAAATAGCACGTTCTTTCCTGTGAAATCGAATCGGGAAAAAATATAAGCAGTAATGGATCCGAGCGTGAGCACGCCAATTAGCGTCAATCCACTCACCAGCATGCTATTCCAAATAAAACGATGAATGACCTGCCAAGCTTCTCGATAATTTTCCCAGTGAAACGGCCTTACAATCCCCCAAAAATGCTGATAGAACTGGGGAACACTTTTGAATGAACTGATCAACATGAAAAAAAACGGATAAAATGTCATCAGCAAAAGGGCAAGAAGGATGAAATGGGTCACCCATTTGTAGGAAGAGAGGTTGCGACTTCTGTAGAACAGCTGCGCCATGCTATGATCAAAATTTCGCATTGGAGATCGTTGTTTCGATGGTTTTAAAGTCATCAGTGATGGTTATTTTTCGAAAATACCGTTCAATCTCTTGGCTGAATAAATTTAAGATTGGTGATGGTGATCAGTAACATAAAAAGGAACATGACGAATCCGATACAGCATGCATATCCCATCTCGTTGAAAGAAAACCCGGTCAGGTACATCCACAGGCCAGGGACCATGGTTTCGTAACCCGGCCCACCCCGAGTTAGGATAAGAAACAACTCGTAGCCCTGCACAGAACCCAAAACAGTTAACACAAGAATAACCCTCACTTGGCGCAACAACAATGGCAATTCGATTTTAGAAAAAAGCTGCCATTGGGTCGCGCCTTCAATAGTGGCAGCATCGAAAATTGATTCAGGAAGATTCATCAAACCAGCATAGAAAACCAGCAAGGCTAATCCAGATACAAATGGAAAGCCGACGCCAACCACTGAAGCAAGCGCGGTCTGTGGTGAGCCGAGCCAGGCGCGATCGTATCGATCCAAACCCACGGCACGTAACAGTTCAGAGAGAATGCCAGTATCTGAATAAATATAGCTCCAAATCAAAATCGTAACCATAGTCGGAACTACCATCGGGATAACAAATAAAACACGATAGAGGTATCGGATTTTTTCAGCGGCAAGATGGAAAATCAATACAGCTACGACCAATGGGATCGCGATTTTGACAGTTGAATTGATCAGAATGATGATGAGTAAATTGTGAAGCGATTTCCAAAAAATTCCATCTTGCGCCAAGCGCACAAAATTTGCGACTCCGATGAATCGATGGACGCCCCCAGGGTCCCATTGATAGAAGGCGTGCTTTAGAGCGCTATAGACTGGCCAATAATTAAAAATTGCCAGTAGAGCGAACGTTGGCAACAAAGCTAGATAAATCAGGGAGCGGTTCTTTTTCATTATCAAAAAAGTGTTTGACTTTTTGTTCATCCAATGCAGCTTCAGGATTACATCGGCGAAAGCACCTCCATGGCAACCTGCCTGCTTCGATCGCAGGACTAAAGCAAATAGCAAATCTGTTATCTTTGCTCCAGATATTTCTGTTCGGCTTCCAAAGACCAATCAGGAACCTCTGCGGGCTCAGGCCATTTGTTCTCTTCAATGAAGCTGCATGCAGTCTGTTTCAGACTCTGATCGAGTGCGTTCATAAATTGTTCAAGGGTCATCCCGTCATTCAAGAACGAATCGATCAATCGTTCTCGATGATCGGTAAAGCGATGTCCCAATGAATAATGCCACTTCACGGTGCAATAGCGCCTCAAAATGATCTCGGAGAAGGGGATCAGGTTTTCGGGCATTTGGGCGCCCTGGATATTGGAAATATACATCCCTGCCTCTGTGGCAATCTGGCTGGCATGATCTGGTGTGGTGATATAACGCAAAAAATCAACCGAAGGCAGGAGGTCGCCATCATCACTGGCGCGCTGGGTAATATGAAATTGCATTCCGGCACCACCGATGACGCATTGCTCGACTCCGCAGCAAAAAGGTGAGTAACTCCGAGGGATCGGCGGCGGATAAAATACGCCCCACTCAAATGTAACCAGCGGATCTAACGTCAGTCGACGGACGAGCCACGACCCGGTCCAGATCATCGGAGCGCGCTGAGTAATGAACAATCGGACGGGGTCAGAGTGCGTCAGATCTTTCTGCCAAAAATGCCGCCACTCCTTCAATAGTCGCCAGCATTCCTGGAATCGTGGATTTTCAGCAGCGAACCAGCCCTTTTTGGTCAACCAGCATAATTCTTCAGGTGTTAAATAACCCTGATAATAAGCTTCTTCGAGATCAGATTTCTTTTTGTAATCCAGAAGCTCCAATATTTCAAAATAGCATTGATCAAATAATAGGTCTGGCGCCCAATCCATAAAAACAACCCGATCCGTCGCCAGGGGAATCAATCCAGCATCTTTGAACGTTTGTTGGAGTTCAAGAAACTCTGGCCAATCTTTTGGGATGGCGAGGTGGTGTTTTCGGAATAAAGATTGGTTATAGAAAATTCCTGTCTCAACAACATCAAATGTGATGCAGTAAAGCAACCCATCTGGGGCTCGCTTCGCCTGGGTGAGCGCTTGATTCTTGAATAAGTCGCTCCAAGCCCGATTCCCGGGCACGTATGGATTGGGCTGATCAAGATATGGATCCAGTGGCAACCACCAGCCCTTCTTTTGTTCAATATCTGGCCAAACAGCTTCGGTATTCAAGCTAAGGATCTCGGGGGCAACGCCGCCCATTAATTTGGTGCGCATCGCCTCTCCTTCTGAACCACCTTCCATGATTATCTGGGGCACAAACTCGATGGTCACGTCTGGATGCAAATTTTCGTATTGATCCGCCAGAAGCCGAATGGCACGGAGACGCTCACCAACGCCGAATGGCTGTGTACCCGGGGCATAGATCCCGGGGAAAAATTCAATCACATGCTTTCTGCCTGGGTTAAGCGAGCGCCCAAAATCGGTCATATTTCTCCAGCGCCAATCGAATGCTCCTCCATGCGAGGATTTTGGGGTATGAGGTTGAGAGCAGGATAGAATCAGAGCCAAACCAAAGCTTAAAAAATGCAGAATTAATTTCGAATTCATGATGATTTTTTCATGCAATGAGAAGCCAATCATTACTTTTGATTGGCATCGCCGATTGAATGGCACAGTGCACCATCAAAGACACATAAACAACGAATCGTCTCTCAGGTATCATCGAATATCTGCGAGTCGATCATCGTTATTGAGTCAAGATACGCGGCCTTTCAACGTCGCTGATTGATGTTGGTGGCCGCGTATGGGTTGAAAATCGATCTCTGATCAATTACCGATACCAGCAAACGGTACCAGCGGCACCATTCTAAATCGAGCAACTACTCCGCCGTGATCCGAAGGCCATAGGCCTGAAGGGGTTCGATTGAACTCCTCATCTCCTACCACGATGGCGAACGCCGAACCCAACGGAGGCTGATGGCGACGACGGATCTCATTGCGAATGAAGATATAGTCGATGCGTTCATAAAAATTGGCCACTGGGTTTCTCAGATCGGCATCATGACCATAGGTGTAACCGTTGGGATCGTGCTTCAAACGATTTTCAGTCCAAATATCGGTGTAACCGTTAGCAAGCATCAACTGATATGTAGCCCCGTTGGGAGCTTCGCTATTGAAATCCCCGAGCAAAATTATTGGCAACGTTTCGCTTTGCAAGAAAGCCAGCAATTCTTGAGCTTGGCCTAATTGAATCGGTAGGATGGCAGGGTTGGAAGCTGGCTCTAAATGGGTATTCACCACCCGATACTCCTGGTCCCCAATCTTGGCTTTTGCCGCCACAAAACCGCGCAATACAGCGAATCCAGAGCTCGGAACGACGAGCCGAGCTTGATAATTATGGCCAATCACATCGGAAACGCGAATCCCTTCGCGAACCAAGATCACATCGAAATCGGTGAGCCGCACGTCATCGAACTTGAGCGGATTCTGGCTGACCAGCATCGGCAGCTCCACATCAGTGTCCTGCACCATGCCAGCGACCCTGTAGCGAGCGCCTTGCGCCCGAAGCGCCCGCAACAAAATTCCGAGATAATTGTACAAGGTATCGACGGCTGGAGTCGTCCCTCCGATTACTGCATCCCCTGGCGACTGGTAACGGATCAAAGACACCTCCTGCAATCCCACTACATCTGGCTGCGTCCAGGCGATCTCTCGCGCCAACGAAACCGCCCGTTCTGGAAAATTGGTCGATTGCACCTGCTGAAAAACCTGAGCAACCAAAATCGGAATCTGGGTTGGGTCGCTCGCTCCGATTACAATATCGACGTCCCCACCAACATAAATATTTCGGGTCATGGCGGTAACTGCACCTTGCAATCGGCCAAAAGTTCCAATCTCCTTTTCACAATCGATTGTTGCAATCAACGATTGCGTATCTGCCTCGGTGAATTCGGCCAATTGCGGCGCGGTTGGATGCTGTTTACTGCAACCTAACAGGAGCAATAGGCCAGAGAAGAGCCAATAAAGCATGGTTCTGGTTTTCATAGCGCCTCCTCATTTTAATGGATCAGCTTTTCGTAATTTAATGATCAATAAAGGCAACCACGGACCGACAAACCAAGCTGACATGACCATTCGGAGGATGATTCCATCCCCAGAATCGATGAAATCAATTTTCCTCCATTTTGCTGTTCAGCATAGTTTATTGCTCAATATAATCTTCCGAATTGCAAATGTCAATTTTGCTCTTCGCTTTGTAAAAAAATACTAGGAAGTGTTCGTATTTTCGATTAAAAGCTAACCAGCAAAAATATGGTTTTCCGAGTTTCGTTTCTTGGAGATAATTACGTTTTTGTTGCTTCATCTGGCCAAATTACCTCTGGCCTAATAAAAGAATGGAGCCCATTTGTGAGTTTGAAATCATCCGTCAGAAACAAAACTATTCTTTAGTCAGACCAATAGGTTAGTAATCGTGGAAAACACCATCAATACACCGAGGTTAGTTGCAATATTGCAATTTCATTGTGATAAGGCTATGATTAAAAATAATGCGACGCTCCAGTAGTGTTTAAGAAGATTTCAAGAAGTCCAATTGATGACCAAGTATGATACCAGCCTCGGTAGACGATTCTTTTTCTGAGTTGATCGCTACTTGTCAACAAAATTAATTGACAAACCGATCATCATGTTATGGGCTATCTGACCGAATTGAATTTCGGTTTGTAAATCAAAAAATCAAACAGCGTGGTGCGAATTTTCCAATCCACCAAGTGGGACGAGATCAAAATTTTTATCATTTGTTGGACTGAATAACAATTGGCAAACGCTTCCCTCCAAAACGCCCGATACGGCTTGGGCATGGTTCGTTCCGAATACCAGATTGACAATCGTGCCAGCCATTTGAGATCGCCTCGATAATCTGCAATCGCATAGCTTCCCGCTGGCTTCAATAAAAGATTCAACTGATTAAATACTTCAATGGGCGATTCCCAATTTTTCAGTCCTCTGAATGAGACGATGCAATCGAAAGTTCGATGAGCCAAAGTTTTCAGCGATCCGAAATCGAGATGAACGAAACTGGCGTTGGTTATCTTTTGATCAGATTTATTCTTCTTTGCCAATTCGACCAGATCTGGGTTGGATTCGACGCCGATCACTTCGACATCGGACATTCGTCGCGCCAATTCCAAGCTAACCCAGCCAGCGCCAGAGCCTATCTCCAATACCCGGGCCGTTTGATCCAAATCCAACTCCTGGATAACAAAGCTTACAAATTCCCGGCGTTCGCTTTGAAATTGCCATTTGGACCAATTGCTATATACCTGCCAGTTCACCATTCCGCCTCCAGCATTTTGATCAGCTCATTCATCCTGACCCGCTGATCGGCGACGTATCATCATCTGCACCAGTCCGATCAAAATCAATATCGCTCCGATGATCAGGGTAATATAGCAAGTCTGGCGCAATCGCTGCATTGTGGCGACGATTTTTGCCAGCCGCTGTTCGTCCTGTTGCATCTGGGCTGATCGAACTGCGATTTCCTGTTGGGTCTTTTGTAATACGGCTTGCTTGGATTGGATCAACTTGCTGAGGCTATCGAGATCTTGAGGAATCAATTCCTGGTTCGGTTGGCCGGAATCAATCACAGCGAAACGGAGAGAGTCGTTGATCGCAGGTTGAACATTCGCTTTCGATGATCCATCTCGCTCAGAGCCGCTTATCAACAAAAGGCAGAAATGGAAACAAACTATTAGCCCACAATAAGGTTTGCAGAAGGTCGTCATCTTGATTGCTCCGATGAACCGATCGCATCCATCATTTCCTTGCAGGTAACGATATGGGCAAATCCATAGCCCAAATTTAACAAAGTAGCTTCATGATATTCAAAATGACTGGTGGCAGTCCCATCGCTGAGAAAATAGACCTCATAATCATGCATGAAGGCATCCCGAGCGGTTGTTTCGCAGCAGAGATTGGTCATTACGCCAGCAATGATCAATTGGCAAATGTTGTGCAATTGCAAATAATGGTGCAGATCAGTGTTGAAAAATGCGCTGTATCGCTTTTTGGTGACAATTTTTTCCCCTGTTAGAGGCAAAACTTCTGATAAAATTTGAGCGGCTTTCGTCCCATCAATGATCAAGTCATCCCACCATCTTGCCAACATTCCACCGTCCTGGGCAGGGTCTTGATGCGCATGCCGGGTGAAAATCACTGGGATGCGCTGCTCGCGACACCATTCGACGAGTCGAACGACGTTGGGCAGGATCGACGAAGCGATGGTCCGAAAATATTCCTGCATGTCGATTACCAATAGCGCGCAATGATGTTTATCAATATTCTCCACCGACGATTTCCGTGCTGATAAGTCCGAATCGGGAAAGATAAAACCAAGCAGACACGAAATAAACAGAGCTGATCAAACCATTTCAGGGCCCGAAACAATTATTGATCAAACACCATATCTTTGCGAATATAGCCGCGCTTGCCATCTTGAAGTTGGACATGATACCAATTCCCTTCCATGCCGATAATGGTGACATCTACGGCTGGCTGAAGTTGTTGGACAACGGCATAATGGGTCCCGGGGCCTGAGTAAATATTGGCTTTGTCGAGGGTAAAAACGACCCGAGACTTAGTTTGAGAAAATACGGATACTGGAACCCAGCCTGAGGTGCCAGTAAACAGTTCGATATGATACCATTCCTGGCGCCTTTCAATCGGCGCATATTGCTTGCCTCGGATGACCTCCCCTACTTTGGCGTAATTGGTACCTGGCCCGGCATATACTGGGGAGGTTCTTTGGGCCGTCACCGGTGGCAATGTGATATTTTTGGCCATCTCTTGATAAATCCAGCCGACCTCCCCGTTTTTGATCTGCACCTGGCTCCAGCCGCCCCGTTGATCGAGCCACTTGACCCGCTCCCCAGCCGGCACGGTGGTGATGTGCCGAAAGTCCTGCCCTGGTCCCATGCGCAACAGAGAATTCTCCTTCACCAGAAGCGTCCCTTTGGTGATTTCTTTCACATGTCCCCCGTATACCCAACCAATCGTATTCCCTCGGAGCAAGATTTTGTACCAGTTATTTTTAAAATCTAATGCCAGAAACTCATCGCCCTTAATCAAGGTAGATCTTAGAATACTTCCAGCCGAAGGTTGGTCATATGCCTGGGTATCTCTCACCACCTGAATCCGCGGGTGTTTTTGCCGATTGACCAATCGTTTCTTGATCCAGCCTTTGTCACCGCTAGGCAGATCCACAAACAACCATTCGTCATTCTCATCTAACGGGATCAGTTGAATCCCTTCCTTCAAAACTGCCACCCGACTGGATTTTTCATCCGGGAATCTCATCACATCGGCGTTGTTGGTATTGACATAGACTTCTGGATATTTCAGGTCCATCACATCTTTTTCAGAGATCCAGCCGGTGCTCCCAGGCTTGATCTGAATGCGATACCATCCACTTGCATACATTAACGGCTGATAAAATTGTGCCACATCGACGAGGGCAACGATCGAGGATTGGGTATTGGGCTCTTGGCGAACTTCAGTTTTGCGGATCACGATGATCTTTTTGTTCTCTTTCTCGCGCACATATTTATCCATGATCCATCCCTTTTGTCCGTCAAACGTCTCCACTTCATACCAGTTTCGATATTTGCTGAGGCTTCGAAGTTCGGTATTGAGCTTTACGATTTTGACCGTGGGATGAGTTTCGTCAGGCCCTTGCAGGATTTTGGCTTCCTCGGTGGTGATCAAGGAGCCAGAAACTGGCTCAGTTTTCAGCGGCGGGACTGGCGACGGTGCCTTTGATGCGCCCACCAGGTCTTTATGTACCCAGCCCTTCTCGCCACTGGCAAGCTGGACGTAAAGCCAGTCATCGCGCTGCTCGAGCCGAGTCAATTCGGTTTTTTCGGGCAAGGTCCTAATCACCCGATAATCTGTGCTTGGCCCATACCGCAAATTGGCACTGGTGGCGGTGTAGATCTTGCTCTGCCCAGAGGCAAAACCACTTTCATGGGCAAAACCAAGCGTTCCATCGCTGGTCTGCACTTCATACCACTCGCCCCGTTTGTCGATCCGCATGACCGTTGTCCCAGCGGGAAGCAATTTGATCACAGTTTCATCGGTGCTGGGCCCCAGCCGCAAATTGACAGCAGAGGTTGTGGTGATTTTGACTGGAGCCGGTCTCACTGGCTTTGAACCCCATACGTACGCGGACGGGATGTCGCGCCGAGCTGTCTGTGCAGTCGCGACATCTGACGAATAGCTGTCTACAGATCCGTAGAACTCGGAATCCAAAGATTGAATTGATGACGTCCCTGGATAGTAAGAAAATGAAACCATATCCTTTCGAATCCAACCAGTCCGGCCATCGTTCAGTCTTACCTGATACCAATCGCCATCCTCACCGATAACGGTAATTGGCGTATTCCTCTCCAAAAGCGTGATAATTTGATATACCTGTCCTGGTCCCATGCGGAGGTTAACCCGATCGTTTGTCACCATCTGATTGGGGGTTTCCCGCAAAAGATCTTCTCGAATCCAGCCCATCCGACGGGATGGTAATCGCACCTGGTACCATTCATTCTTTTTGTCGACCCGAATAACTGGAGTCCCAGCTCGAAGTCGTTCAATAATTGCATAATTGGTTCCAGGGCCATCGCGCACATTGCAATCCTGATTCGTAAATAAGGTCTGCTCGGTATCGACGCCAAGATCATTTCGAATCCAACCAGTCTCACCATTAGGCAAATATACCTTGGACCAGCCATCTTGTTCAGTAATTTTGACTAAAGGGGTCCCTTTTGGAACTGTGGATTGAATGAGGAAATCAGTGCTTGGGCCACGCCGGATGTTGCTCTGATCTACCGTGATCAGCACATTGGGGGCATAATCGACTAAGTCTTCGCGGACCCAACCGATGCGCTGATCTGGGAGGCGAACACGGAACCATTCGTTAAGTTGCCCCACGCGAACTAGGATGGTTCCCTTTTTTACACGAGTCAGAATAGGATTGTTCGTCCCAGGCCCCTGCCGGATATTGCAGTCGGTGTTGGCAACATAATAAAGGGGCGCTTCATCGACGGTGATGGGCGCAGCTTCACTGGCAATCGTGGTGCTTTGCACGATAAAGTCTTTATAAATCCAGCCCGTTTTTCCCTGCGGGGTACGAACTTGATACCAATCTCCTCGCTGGCTAAGGACAGTCAGGCGCGTCCCCTTTTCTACGGTCGCTGCTGTCTCATAATTGATCGATGGCCCATGCTTGATCGCAGCTCGCTCCTTCACGATTAAATTTCGCTCCCGAACTGGCGTCACATCGCTCTGACGTACCCAGCCAGTGCTGCCACCTGGTAGCCGAACCTGATAATAATTCCCCTCGCTCCTCAATTGAATCAACTCAGTACCGGGATTGGCCGTCATCAGAACTGGCGCATTCGGGCTTGGGGATTGGTAAATTTGTGTATTTTGCCGTGGCGTGAGATTGAACGAGCTCTCTTTTCGAACATCTTGCTTTGAGATCCAGCCGCTTTGGCCATTTGGCAAATCGACCAAATACCAATTGCCGCGCTGTCCCCTGGCATCCAAAGAACGGCCTTTCTTGGCGATAGCAAAGGCGCTATATTCTTCGCCAGGTCCGCGCCGAATTCTAGCGTCTTCGATCACTACAATTTTCTCCGGGCCAATTGTTTGCGCCACGCCCCGAAAAATCCAGCCCGTCTGTCCACTCGATAATCGAACCCGGTGCCAATCGTTTTCCGATTCCAGCAAAATAAGCTCGCTACCCGCTCTCACTGTCCCAATCTTGCGAAACTGCTGACCCGGCCCTGAGTGAATATCAGTATCCGAAAGGATTCTGATCCGATCGTGCTGGTCGATAAACTCTGGACCACATCCAGCCAGCATGCCTGTTATCAATATGATCAATATGGGGAAGGCGTATTTATTCATCTCCATTCCTCCCAGTCTCCGCTCAGACTGATATTTACATCAAACGTGATACATATCTGAAAGCGATCGACAAAACGCTAATGCGCTAAATTTTCATTTAAAGATAATTAATTTTTCTTCAGATGTCAAGCGCTAATTTTCAAATAGTAAAATTTCATTAATCATTTCCCATTTTGGATCTCTAAGCGAGGCTACTATCGGATGGATTCACGTAATCGTCCGATCGATACTTTGATGCACCAGAACGAGTCGAAAGATTCAGGAAGCTGAGGAGATTAGATGATAGCAAGAGCAATCCGCTCCGATGCTTCATTGGTCCCATTGGAAAAATTGGAACTCAAGGAAATAACGATAGCCCCGCGAATGGATGAAACTCGCCGCATTATGATTATTGATCAAGATTATATCTATCGATGAAAAGTCAAATGACACAAATAGGTCCAAAACGATTTTATCGCTATTGCCTTCGCCGCAGCCGATCTAATATCATTGACCAAAAAAATCCCCCACTCACCTTGGCTAAAAATTGCCCTATTACGATCAGGGGCATGAACACGCCAAATGCAATAGTTGGAAAAAGCACTGAATCGACCAGAGCGCCTCCAACGTTGGAACCATTGGCTTTAATCAAAAATTGTTTTCTGAATAGAATTGAATAAATGATGCTGTCTACAACTGCTGCGCTGCTAAATGCCACTACACTTGCGATGCCGATCATGAGCGAGGAACGATTCAACAGATAAGTGATCAGCGACCCAGCAAATATCAGCAGGAACATTTTCAGCCAAAGTTGTCGATGATGCCACCGATCATGCAATCGGTCCCGGACCGTAAGATCCAGTCCAATTAGCACCAAAGCATTAATGACAGTCACTTTTGGACCGAACCATAGGACCAATAGATTTGCCAGCACGATCGCGCTCAAATAAATTAGCACATAAATCATAAGATGATCATGAAAAATTTTGGGATTTTGGTTGCTTCAAAGGAAACGCGCAAGCGCTGGAGCATCCGATTCGCAAGCGACTTTTCATTAGATTCCCACGATGACGGCAATTTTGTGCGCCTCTCAATCTCTGGATGAATTTTCTGCTGGTTTGGCAAGGGAATCCAAAGGAGCAGCAAATAAAATCCGATCGATTTGCTCGGCGATCTGCCAGGCCTTTTGCCCAGCGATATTGGAACACACGATAATCACCACATCCTCATCGAGATAACGACGGAAATCAGCGGAAAAGATCCCATTTCCGCCATTGTGAGCCACCACTTTGGTATTGCGCGGTGTCGTCGCTACCACCCATCCATAACCATAAAATGTATCCGCTTCAGGCCCTTCCTTTACATGCGGCGCATAATACAACTTCTTGGCTTCTTCCGAGAGAATCCGATCGTCCTTGAGCGCCTTATGCCATTGATACAGGTCTGTCACAGTCGAAAGTAAGCCACCATTCGCTCGCAAATTCCAATATGGCCCATCCTCAGCACTTGGTTTATCCAGTATTGTCCCCCAATCTTGATTTTCTTTATATCCGTGAGCGAGATCTTCAGGCCCCCAGCGCGGCACGCGATAGCCAGTCATCAGAATCTTCGCAGGTCGCAACAATTCCTCATTCAAAAAAATTTCATAAGATTTCTGTGACACGATCTCAATAATCGCACCCAATAAGCTGTAGCCGACATTGGAATATTCGTATTGCTTTCCTGGTTTGTGGCGCAATTTGCTTGAGAGCGCCCGGCGGATAAATTCATCGCGAGAGATGGGTTCGAAATCATCACCAATCACCTCGGCTAAACCTGAGGTATGCGTTAACAACTGATGGATCGTTATTTTCCGTTTATCCCGAGGCACCTTTTTGAAATATTTGCCGATCCGATCCTGAACATTAAGTTTGCCCATCATCTGCAATTTCAAGATGGCCGCCGCTGTAAATTGTTTGGTGATCGAACCAATCAGATAAGCAGTTTGGTTCGTATTCGGAACGACCTGTTCACGAATCGCCATCCCGTATCCCCTGGAGAGCAGGATTTTTCCCGATCGGGCCACTAACACCGCTCCAGAGAAGCCTTTTTGATGAGCCGATTTCATGTAATCTTTAATTTGTTGAATTAGCACTGATTCGGTCTGGTCTTGTGAGAACACGGTGCTAATCATTATCAGGGAAAATAACATTATTCTGATTAGACGCCGAGACATAATACCTCCAATAAAATTTGCTGATATAGAGTTCCGCTTTTGGACTGCCTGTCCCAAATGGTGATCTTTTGTCAAGAGACAAACCAGCATTTTCAGATCTTGACTGAAAAGAATCTCTCAACTATTTCAAAAAATCGGTGATGCTAATCTCATTGTTCTGCAAGTCTTGGCGAATTTGATCGAGTGTCTCCAATCGACCGATATCCCGCCAATAGAATTGATCCGCAGGGAAGGCGATTACTGGCTCTCCCTGACCGATTAATTCCAGATAGATATCCACTATGGAACAGCGCCCGGTGGCTGATGTCCGATTGAGGAGTTCAGGCGAAATGATATGGATTCCACAAAAGGCCATGAGACGCGAGCTCCCAGTTGGCTCACGTCTCAGCCGGATGCGCTGATTATCCTTATCGTAATGCCCGCAAATAAAATTGCGATCATCAACGATGAAAGCGCGGCTGGAGTTGCGTTGCTGAACTGCCAAAGTCGCTAGGGCTCTGTTTCTCTGATGATATTGGTACATCACACCGAGATCAATGGTGGAAAGAATATCGACATTATGCAGAATGAAAGGATCGGTTCCTGCCAAGAAATGTTTAACATTCATGAGTCCACCGCCCGTGCCCAAAATTTCGGGCTCATATGATATTTCGAAATGGATATCGAAATATCGGTGACGGTGAAGGAATTCCTCTATCTGCTCGGAAAAGTGATGAGTATTGATGATGATTGCATCAACGCCATGGGCAATGAGCTTGAGTATAATCAATTCCAAAAGCGGCCTGCCGTTGATCTCAATCAAGGCTTTCGGTCTTTCGTTGGTCAAAGGTCTGAGCCGCGTGCCATAGCCAGCGGCAAGGATCATTGCTTTCATACATCTCTGAGATCGAAGGACTTTTTTTCAGCCGAGTCCTCGGCTCAAGGTGTCCAAATTGATTTCTTTTTCTGCCTGTTACAAAAACATTCAACAGTTTCGGTGTAAATTTATCCGGCGACATCGAGCGCTTTTTAAGCTGTGCAATGAATTGATGCCGCCTCTTGATCTCGTCACAATGGTGGGATTTCGCAGGGCTGAAGGCTATTCAGCAGGCTGAGGTTCAAGAGACCTGTGGTTCACCATGACCTGAACCCCTTTGGCTTTTAAGTATTCAGCCAATTTTTCGGCACAATAAACAGATCGGTGCCGACCGCCTGTGCACCCAAACGAAACCATCAAATTGGAAAATTGCCGCGATTGATAATTATCCACAGCCATATCACAGATGCGATAAACATGGTTTAGAAATTCCCCGACAATTGGATAGTTGGCAAAATATTCCACCACTGGCCGATCCTTACCCGTCAAATTTTTATATTGTTCCTCGCGACCAGGATTGGGGAGAAACCGACAATCGAATACGAATCCCCCATTGTTTCCCGATTTGTCCTCTGGAATACCAGTTTGGTGATAACCAAAACTGTAAATCTGGACCATTAATCTTTGATCTTCGCTGAATTGCCGCAGCGAGTAATCCTGGATCAAATTACAAAATATCTCTTTGAGAGTTGGCAACTGATCAAGAATCTCGAGCTTCTTGTCCAGCAAAATTTCTAAATTTCTCAGTGCGAAAGGGACGCTTTTAAAAAAATGGGTCTTCCCTTTTACTGCACTCAGATAACCATAAGCGCCGAGCGCCTGCATGATGCGGATCAAGACAAAGCCATAAAAGTATTTTTTAAAGCGCCTCGGATTAATTTTGACCAATTGGCCAGCTTCATCCAGGTACAGATCGATCAGTTCTTCTCGGAAATCTTCCGGCAAATTTGCCTTGGCATCGTAAAGCAAAGAACCTAAATCGTATTGTAACGCCCCACGACGGCCAGATTGGTAATCGATAAAATGGGGCAACCCATCTTTGATCATCACATTTCGCGACTGGTAATCGCGGTAGAGGAAATATTTCCGTTCCTCTTGCAACAGAAATCTAATCAGCCGATTGAAATCTTCATCAAGTTCCGTGTGGTTTATTTTCTTCTTATAAAAATAATTCAGAAATTGACGCTTGAAATAGTGAAGGTCCCATTGCATCGAATCCTGGCCAAACTCCTGATGTTGATAACAATAAGAGTAATCCAGCGTGAGTCCAGCTTTGATCTGGAAATTGGGTAGGTATTCTACCACCTGGCGGTACATGTCTTTGATTGTATCATTGAAGCCATGTTGCGCTCGAATATTTTGCATCCAGCTAAATAGCGTCTCATCCCCAAAATCTTCCTCCAAATAAGCGCCTTGATCGAGATCTTCAATATAGATTTCGGGTACTCGAAGTCCATATTTCTTGAAATGCCGCGAGAACTCTAAAAAAGCAGCCGCTTCTTGGTGATCCACGCCGATAATACCTATTACACTATGATCACCTGCAATGACGCGGTAGATCTTTCGTTCCGATCCATCGCTCCTCAGCGCCACGATGGTATCCGGATTTCGATTGAATCGTTTTTGATACAAAGCCTCTAAAATCTTCATAACAAATCTCTACTTTTTGGCTATGCTCATAAGCCACAATGCATGATAGCTGAACGAAGAGCTAAAAAATTGCAACGCCCATAGATCAATTTCCAATTATTCTTCGTAATCGGGCTGAATTCTCCCGTGTTCAAAATGATTATGTCGATTTCAGATTCAACATCTTTGATCTATTCCCAGCGATCTCTATCGTTCATCGGTACAATTTAAACATTTCTTTTAACTTTTCAAAACAATTTTTGTTTGAAAATTTCTGATACGGCATGGATCCAGAAGCCTTTCTCTATAGAAACTTAATAGCCTCTGAAAAAAATTATAATCATCCCAATTGGAGCGCAACGGCTGGATAAATGTGGATTGATCTTTGAATCGATCGATCATTCAAATCCTCTGGTTTACAAAAATATGGGCAACGAAATGAAAAGTGATTTTGGAGAAGAAATCAGCAGGCAAAATAAAAGGAAGATGAAGCTCAGAGTTTGACGAAAGGCGCATCGGCCTGCAAAAAAAAATAAAGCTCAATGTGATCCGGTGTGCATTGAGCTTTGTCGCAGAACAAGTCATGTCATAGATTGGCCAAGAACTAATTTAGCGCCAGCGGCTGCCGATCTGGCATATTAACGTTCAACGAAACGTCGTTGCTGTTCCGCACGTCCTCTTGAAATCGCTCCAGCAACTGTTGTTTTTGATGGATGATCCGCTCAATTTCAGAGATCTTCAAATTGGTGCAATTCTGATTTAGTTTGTTTTGATGGAAAAATCTCAGGATGATGCGTCGAAATGTCGAATGAGCGGATTGCTGATGGAGTGGTGCTTCGTTCAAATAAGAGTTGATTTGTTGTTCAATTTCCTTTGCGAAGTTTTGCTGATGGAGGAAGGCTGCTTGCAGGGTTGCCAATTTGCACTTTTGTAGTTTATAGAGCGAAATCTCTTCGCGAAAAGCCGTTTCGTATCTCAGTATAATATCACGATAGGCTTTCAGCTTGGCTTGCAGCTCCCCGATCGATTTTTCCAGGCTTCGTATTTGATTGTTCATTTGCCCGATCTTCAGTTCGATACTCTCGGAATTGCTCAAATCAAATTTCAGTAAGCTGTCATTGGCCGCTGTATCCGAGCTCTTGGCGGCTTTTCGGTACATCGATACATTCAAATTATACACCAGGCACCTCCACAAAATTGGTCGGTGATATAATATACCCCGTTTGGGGACTCCACAGGCCTTTTCAATTGCAAACGTTGTGCCAGCAGAATTCAGCTTTGCTGATGATTTACTGGCTTTGTTCTTGGTACGAAATTTAATGGTCTTTCCACCATCCCATTCTGGTGAGAATAATTGATCAAGCCTTTATGATAGCCCATGAAAAAATGGAGAGCTGCCATCAATTTAATACCGAATAGATCAATCTTTCTACATATTGAATACAAAAAATAAATTTGCCACTATATCTAGTAAATACCAAGACCATAGCGCGCTCATCCTAACAAAACTCTCCATGAAAAAGGTATTGATAGATCCTTAGGCTAATGGAAGGCTAGATTTGTTTTTGTTATTTGATGTTGGCTCAATTTAATTCAAAATGGTAATGCTTGAGCATATTCTTCGAAAATGGATTTTATGGATTATAAAAATTATTTCACAATCAAACCAAAGAGCCGCTTTGAACGTTTAATGAAGGTAATTATGGTCGGAAACAGATCAATAGTGTTTCATCATAGGTCGAATATTGTGCAAGATGACTTGGAACAACACAAAATATAGTGATGATGATTGGAATTTAGGAATGGAAAAATGACTCAGTTGAGGGAAAAGTTAATTGGCTTGGCGTTTGTCGGGCTGCTCGCTCCAGTCCAGGTTTTTGCATTGATCGGTCCAGTGCGAATGCTATCTAGCGGTTCTGTTCTTTTGGTCCCAAATAACGAAGTGAAATTGTCCGAACAGCATATTGAATTGTATCACCATCCGCTGGGAATTTGGCTGGTGGATTATCGTGCCCGCTTTCAAAATTTGACTGGCAAAGAGCTGGCATTGACCGTGGGATTTCCAGCGGGCTTCGACGTCCGTCTTATCGAAAATAACCTCCATTGTGATCGCTTCGATAATTTCAAGGCTTGGATCGATCATATTCCAATTACGGACATTCACTTCATGGTGCAATGCGCCAACTACGTCCCCAGCACTGAATGTCAATGGCGCAACGCAGATGGGTCTGAAATTGGCTTTTTAAACACCTGGGAACTAAATTTCAAACCTTACGCGGAGCATTGGGTAACAGTATCGTTCAGCTTCATCATCAAAAAGCTCCCACCCATTTATAATCCAGACATCGATGAAACATGGTATCGCGATTTAATGAACTGGCTCAAAGCGGACTATGCCCAGCGGGAAGAAAATAATTTTCAATTGCCACTCAATATCGGTTCGTTCTGGGCATTTTATCCCGATTCGATGATCATTCGGATCTATCCAGCTAATAATTGGCTCAAGATCGTGGGGCAAGCCGATCGCAAATTTGCACCACGCTTCATTAAAAAAGTCGAGTATAGCGAACCTATTGGGTGTTATTCGCCTCCAGAAGTGCCGCTCGATACTCTTTCCATTGAGCAACTCGAAGCGATGACGCCCACGGAGCTGACTTTGCTTCGAAATGCCTTTTTTGCGAAGTACGGCAAGAGTTTTCAAAATGAAATCATAAAAAAATATTTTTTAGCTCAGCCCTGGTATGCTGAAAATCCAAATTATCATGACTGGTATCTCACTCCATGGGATCTGAATAACATCAAGCGAATTATAGAGTTGGAAAAAAGATCTCAGGCTAAAGCACCGCCCAAGAGATAATAGAGCGATCTCAATTCATAAAAGCGAGGAGGTAGCATAACCGCAGTGCCCACAACAACGCTAAAGGTCTATCTCAGTGCAGGTCACGGTGTCTATTTCGACCCAATTTTGAAAAAGTGGGTTTCCCAGCGCCGCAGTTATTGGGGAGTAGTGGAGGATTTTTGGACGGTGTTATTGGCGCGCGAACTGTTTGTACTCTTAGATGAAGATAAGCGCTTTCAAGTGTTCATGAATCGAGACTTCTTCAATGAGGAAATCGGTGAAAGCGGCTTTCAGAAATGGATGCAGGGGTCACATTTATTCTTTCAGGAGGTTGGCGCACCAGAATGGGTGTGGAGCGTGGGAAGTGGTATCGTTCAAGTTATGAATGCAGATGCCAACGGAATAATCTATCACGATGCGAATCTGGTACTGGGTCTTCATGCCAATTGTGATGACGGCCAATCGCGGGGTTATGAAATTTGGCATCATTCAGCAGCAAATCTTGGCAAAAAATTATCCCTTCAGCTCGCAGAGTCCCTCCAGGAGCTTCCGACGGTCAATCGCGGGGTTTACTGCGATCGCTGGCACGATGCTCGGCCAGTGTGGCGTCTCGCCCAGGGTCGCGTCATGGCCGTGATCAATTACTTTTTCTACGACCATCCGCTGGATAATGAACAAATGAAACAGCAAAAAAACATCACACTGGCTGCTCAATTGACCTATCAGGGCATCGATAAATTTATTGAGATATATGGACATCAAATACCGAAGCGAGAAAGATCATGGCAGACGAAAATGCAGGAGTGACTACTTCAAAAATAAAATTCTGTGATATTCGCTGTGAATACGCCACCTTTCCGAACGATGCGGCCATCGATGGAAGTCGGAGTTGTCGCACTTTTGTTGCACTGTGGTGTCGCGCCTTGAATCAATATGTCACAAAAAATGCGCCCTGCGCCGTTCAATTCGGCCAGCGCCGGCCTAAAGCGGATTTCTGAATTAGAATTCCAGTTAGGTGATTTCAAAGATTTGTCCATTTCCATAAAAAGCGTGGTGCAATTCCCTCTAATAAGCTTTGTTGCGTCAAGTCATACGCACAGACTTTATTTTGAAGCGCAGAAAAAGGGGCGATTTCGCATTCAAAACCAACATCCGCATTGTTTCTTTTGGTAAAAAAATTACAAATTTTATCTGAGATCAATCGATAGATAATTGGGCCGGCTTGGTCTCTGAATCAGGACATTGGGAGGCGGCAAAAAAATTATGGATCTTCTTTGGTCAATAGCGCGGACGCTGGAATTCTTTTTACCGACATACTCAGCAAATCAACATATATCTGACCACCATTTACCAAACGGGATGACTTCAGTCGCATTGAAATTTAGTAAAATTTTACCACAGCGTTCAAAGTGAGGCTTACCATGAAAAGTTCCATTTTCATTTGCTCATTGGCCATGTTGTCGCTTGGACTAATCACTTTGATAAGCTGCGAGGGGCAAGCGCCAGTTTCGCCGCAAGCTGAAGACACAGAATCCATCGTGCGCCATGAACGCGACATCAGCAGCAACGAAGCTTGGCCGGCAGATAAGACCCATATTGTCAGAGCGGAACTTCGTGTGACCAACGCCATTTTAAAAATCGCCCCTGGCACAACTGTGCAATTTGAACAAAATGCTGGGATCATTGTGGATCGAGCGGCCGGCCTAATTGCTGATGGCTCGGAACAGCCCATCATCTTCACAAGCAGCGATACCACTAAAGGCAACTGGAATTACATTTATTTTTCATCAGATGCCCTGCATGATAGCTGCCGCATGATCAATTGTTCCCTCCAATATGCTGGCGGCGACCCAATCCTGAACGCTGCAATTGTCTGTAATGATGCGACCCCCACCATTGTCGGATGTAAAATTAGTCATAGTCCCAATGTCGGAATTAAATTGATAGGGGATTGCCGAGGCATCACACTTGAGAACAACACGATTACCAATTGTGATTTTGTGCCGATCCAGACTGATATTTACAATGTTTCATCGATTGGCTCCAACGCTTATCAGGCTAACGGGTTAAATCAAATCCGAATCATCAAATCAGAATTGGACTTCGATGACCATTGGCGCTACCCTGGCGTACCTTTTCGGTTGGCCGATGGCTTAAATATAACCAATGCGCGACTCACGATAGATCCTGCGGCTGAACTGATTTTTGAAGCTGATGAATCGCTGATCGTCAGTCATGGTGGCGCGATTCAGGCGGTCGGAGATCCAACATCCCCCATTGTGTTCACTGGATCCAGTTTAGGTAGCTGGAACGGAGTTCATTTCCTCAGTTCTTCAAATTTCCGCAATACGCAATTGTCTCATTGCATTATCGAGCATGCAGGCAGAGATGCTCATTATCGTGCCAACCTTGTTTTGGACCGCGCCTGGCCAATCATCACCAATTGTTTGATCCACCGGAGCAGCGGCTATGGTGTGTACATTATTGGACCGATCAAAGCAGGTTTTTTCCAAAATAATCGCATCACACAGAATGCTTTAGCTCCGCTCAGCGTCTCGGCCAACGCCGTGGCTGGTCTCACATCTGGAGATTACCATGGGAATGGAAACGATTGGATTGAGGTACGAGGGGCACCTTTGGAGAAACCGATCACTAGCGACTGCTATTGGGATCGAATGGATTTGCCCTATTTCATTACAGGGATGCTTCAGATCCAATCCGCAACGCTCTTTTTGTCCCCTGGTACAGAACTGCTCATGGCAGAACATAGTGGGATCGAAATTTTAAGTCAAGGTGGATTGATCGCTGATGGCACTTCACGACAGATTACGATTACGGCTGCCCGGCCCACACCCGGCTTTTGGGATGGCATTTTTTTTACCCGTGCTGCCAATGCTTCCCATTGCCAACTGATCCGATGCAGAATCGCTTACGCTGGCGCCGATGCCCGCCGACCCGGCATCATTTGGTGCGATAATATCTCCCCAATCATCCGCTCTTGTAGCATCGAATATAGCCTTGGTTATGGAATTTACCTTGTAGGCAATTCAAATATTGTCGATTTGCAAAGCAACTGGTTCATCGCCAATGCGAAAGGCAACTATTATCAGCATCCTTAAGATCGCGGAACATTTGAACCGCTGAAATGTTAAAGTGGGTTGATCTTTGGTAACATTCATCAGAAACTCAACCGGACTTTATAATCACAAATTTTTATGCGAAAAATACTGCATTCCATTTTTAAACTTCGACTGGAAGAGTTCATTGCAATTCTGTTTTTTCTCCCCATGGTTTTTCTTACCTCAAAAGCTTACTTCTTTTTTTTAGAACAAGGAAAAGTACCAAAGCGAATTTCAGGTGATTTGCAGCGCATCTGGATCACGATAGTGGTTTTCATCATTTTCATTATCCTGCTCAGGGTGAAAAAAAACTGGCGCTTTATTCGAGATTGGCTGCCGTTTGGTTTCTGTATTGCGATTTATACAAACCTCCACGATACCGTCCATTTCGCCAACCCAGCCGACGTGCAACATTGGTTGATCAAAATCGATCAATGGATGTTTGGGGTGCAGCCTTGCGTTTGGGCAGAACGCTTCATCCATCCAACTTTGACCGATATCTTCATAGCAGCCTATGCGAACTATTTTGTCCTAAATATCTGTGTCGCCGTGGTGCTCTATTTTCAGAAACGATATCAGGAATTTCGTTATACTTTGGTCACGACTATTATTTGTTATTACATCGGATATTTCCTTTTCATCATTTTTCCCGCTGCGCCACCTCGGATAGTGCTCAAACCCTTTTTCACTGTCAGCTTGCAGGGCCATATTTTGGAGCCAATCAAACATGCTATCGAGGTCTCAGCTCAGGATAGCCGCGGCGCATTTCCCTCCTTGCACTGCGCTGTTAGCTTCGTCTCCATGTTTTTCGGCTGGCGCTACTTGCGCTGGATGTTCTGGGTCATGGTGCCTATGGTGATCATGCTGGTGGTATCCACCATTTACTTGCGCCATCATTATGTCATTGATCTGATCGCTGGACTGGGATTAGCCTTCTTTGCTTTTTGGATTGGTCCGAAGGTGGAGGATTGGTGGAATCAGTTGAAGAAAAAATATGGGCAAAATGCTATTATCGGTTGACTATGTTTTTTCGATGCAATGATAAGTCGCTTTTCCAATTTCCGATGAATCATCTTCAAAAAAAAACGCTCCTTCGATGGACATTTTGTTTTACATTTGGTTCAAAAAATTTGCATATAAAGTTGGCAAATGTTCGAAGAAGAGATAAGCAAAAATTTTGCTTTTCTAGACAAACTTTATTGATTATCTCATTTCTCTCTGATCGCCCTCTTGTCGCATTATCAATAAAGAAAATCTGCCACCTTATTGTACTTTGATTTTGCTCTGAATGCATGTTGACTTTTCTGAAAAATCATGCTATATTCACCTCAAGCTAAATCGGATTGGTCAAACGATGTCAATATTGTGGAACGAAAATTCGTTACAGGAGAACAGTTATGAATTTCCCAACCACCTATCGCGCCTATTTGGTCACAAAAGATGCCAATCAAAATGCCACTGCCGCTGTGACGGAACGACCATTTGAGGCCCTCCCACCTGGCGATGTAATCATCAAGGTTGCTTATTCATCGTTAAATTATAAGGACGCCCTTTCGGCCACTGGGCATACTGGTGTCACCAAAAACTACCCACATGTACCTGGCATCGATGCAGCTGGTACGGTTATCTACAGCAAATCGGATCAATACAAGCCTGGGGATAAGGTCCTGGTTACCGGATACGATTTGGGCTCAAATACTGATGGCGGCTTTGCGGAATACATTCGCGTCCCAGCCGAATGGGTGGTCCCATTGCCCAGCAACCTGACCTTGAAAGAAAGCATGATTTACGGCACCGCAGGATTCACCGCTGCCATTTGCGTCAGCCAATTACAAAAAATGGGCTTGAGCCCAGATCAGGGCGAAGTGGTGGTTAGCGGTGCCTCTGGTGGTGTGGGTTGCCTGGCTGTGGCGCTCCTGGCCAAAGAAGGATATCAAGTAGTTGCCAGTACTGGAAAACCGCAGGCTCATGACCTGCTCAAACGATTGGGCGCTGCGCGAATTATTGGGCGAGAAGAATTGAACGATCAGTCCGGCCGTCCCCTCCTCAAGGGAATTTGGGCAGGGGCAGTCGATACCGTGGGCGGCAATACGCTATCAACCATTATTCGATCGTTGAAGGTCCAGGGCAGCGTTGCAGCCTGTGGGAATGTGGCGGATTTTAAACTGGACCTTACCGTTTATCCTTTCATTCTCAGAGGAGTAAATCTTTTAGGCGCTGATTCTGCGCTGTGGCCAAGAAATCCACGAGTTCAACTATGGCAAAAATTAGCCAACGAATGGAAAATTGACCTATTAGAATCCCTGAGTCATACCATCACCCTCAACGACCTGAGTGACTATGTCCCCATAATACTAAAAGGTGGCATAGTGGGACGGACGTTGATACAAATCTAATTCTAACTTTTTTCGCTTGATATTCATGAACCAAAAACGAATCATCCGCATCAAATCAATCGTCAAACGATGGATCAAAAGAAATGGCGTTGATATTAAATGTGATTTTGCCTATTTAGGTCATTTTTTCGAGCATGATTTAAATCGGCAAAGCCAAACGATATTCGATTCAACTATTCCCGTAGCATTTGGACGCGACCGATTTTGCTCCGAACCATATTCAAGGAAAAAAAAGATAACAAGAGCATAGGAGTAATTATGGATTTTTCAATCCCAAAAGAGTTGGAGTCAGAGCTGATCAAATTCAATGATTTCATCAAATCTTATTTAAAACCCCGTTTGCCGCAATGGCAGAAAGAGAAATCATATCCCCGAACTTTTTTTGTAGAACTCGGAAAAAATGGATGGTTGGGATTTGATCTGAAAAACGGAGCGATCATCGAGCAACCCTATCTGAAACAAGCATTGCTGATGGAAGCTCTCGCAAAAGTTTCTCCTGGCATGGCGATCACCATGTTGGTACAAATTTCATTGGGAACCAAGGGATTGCATCTTTTTGGTACTGAAGCGCAAAAACAAAAGTATTTTGCTTCGGCGATTCGCGGCGAAACTTTGCTTTGTGTGGGTAATACTGAAAATCTTGCTGGCAGTGATGTGGCCAACATCTCCGCCCGAGCCGAGAAAGTATCCGGAGGCTGGATATTAACTGGGGCTAAATCTTATGTGACCAACGGCGCTATTGCCGATTATGCGATCATCACGGCTGTGACTGATCCCGATGCCACACGAACCAGGAAGTTATCCTTATTTTGGGTTGACTTGAATTCTCCCGGGGTTTCGCGCTATAAATTGAACAAGGATGTCTGGATCCCATCGGATTTGACCCGGATTCAAATGAAACAGGTGTTCGTTCCCGAAGAAAATTTAATGGGAACGCGCGGGAAAGGATTGAGCCACATTCTCGAAATTTTTACGAATAGCCGTATCACCATTAGCGCCTTGGCATTAGGTACGGCGGTCGGGGCCTTCGAACTCGGCTTAGAACGTGCTAAGAAACGAGATGTGTTTGGACAGAAAATCGCCGACCTCCAAGCCAAGTCATTTGAAATTGCCGACTTTTATGCCCGAATTGAAGCTGCTCGAATGATGCTTTATAGAGCTTGTTGGGTAAAAGATCAATTGCAGCAGGATTTTCGGCTGGAGGCTTCATTGGCTAAATATTTAACGGTAGATATTGCGAAGCGTGTTTCCAATTGGGCCGCGGATCTGTTCGGCGCCGCTTCTGTGGTGATCGAGCATCCGATCCATAAATTTCCATTAGATGCCTGGGCAGTGGCCTTGGGCGAAGGCACCCAGGATGTCCAAAAGCTGATCATCTTCAGAGAAGTGATGAAACGACAAGGACAAATGGACTGATTTTAAACTTCTCGATTCCAAATAACGAGGCGATTATTCGAAGGAAAAAAAATTTCGAATGATTATTATAAATTTCTTTTCTGATGCCGAAATGCCAAGCTTGAAAAACAGAACCAAAAGCCATGGGCAAGCTGCGATCGATATGTTCATGGCTTTGGTTATTATCCACAAATTCTGAGCGGTAGTTGCCGCAAGATCACTCGCATCGATGTCTTCAACGCTTTTTCCAATTCAACCACAGCGTGAAATGCGATTATTCCAGCAAGAATCATCAGCGCCAGAACAGACTTTATTTCAATTGAAGTTTGACAATGCTCATCCGCTTTGAGCCGACTAATCTCATCCAATTCCAGATTTTTTGACGCCTTTTTCTTTCCTTATAGATGCAATGATCATTAGCTAATATTATGAAATTTTTTTAAATTCCGTTGGCGGATTCAAGTTCCAAGTGCAACCGATGAATTAAAAAAATTTCTATAGTGAGCTAAAAAAATGTACTAGTGGCTACCTAACCACTTATCCATCGCCACCGCCGCCCTCATGCCTTCAGCCACGGCCTGCACCGCCGTCGTTCCGCCATTGATGATATCACCACCAGCAAAGACTTTTTCAATGGAGGTCTGGAAATGCTCATCTACTTTAATCCAGCCATTGCTGTCCAATTCCAGTTCCCCCAATGCTTTTTTCGTCTCCTCATCGATGCGCTGACCAATGGCTTCGATGACATGATCGACAGAAAAAATATATTCGCTATTGCGAATGATGATAGGTCTACGGCGACCCCTGGCATCGGATTCGCCCAATTCGGTGCGGGCGATTTTGAGCCCTGTTAACTGGCCGTTTTCGGACACATAATCTAATGGCTGGGACAGAATCAGAAAATGAATGCCTAAATCCAGCGCAGCATCCCGTTCCTTTTTCCAGGCGGGCATTTCGTTGAACGAGCGACGATAGATAATGTAGACATTTCGTGCGCCAGCATGCTTTGCCACGACGGCAGCATCGATAGCGGTATTGCTAGCGACTTTATACAATTGAAAAGAAACCAATTAGCGCAAAACTTTTTGCACAAAAACTAACATTTCAAAAATGAAAAGCGAAAGTAACTTGACCTAATATTTTGAAAATTGCAGTTTAATCTATTTTAACTATTATTATATCTTTTATATTACCTAAAATTCTAAAACAAAGTCATTGCAAAAGTGATTTAACATAACTATATTTAGAAAGTTAAATAAATGAAAACAACCTAAAACGAGGTCACTTTGGCAATGAACAATCAAAGCCATAAAAAATCCCAGTTCCAATCTAAAGAGGTAAAGCATTCTTTCACTGGTAACCAATTAACCCCATCTGCGGTACTTTCTCCAATCATGAAATATATCAATAAATTAAAATTAGGTTTAAGTCTCAATCATTTATTTCCCACCCTGATGCACAATGCCACCAAATTTACCACGGTTCAAATTCTGCTGTCAGTGGTGTTAGCATCATTTGCTGGTATCAATCGGCTGAAACGGTTTGCGGCTTTTACTCATGACGCCCTGGTCAAGGTGCTGTTGGATTTAGAGACAGGATTGAACAAAGATGTGATTAGCACCCGCCTCAAAGCGTTAGGTCAAGCTGGCGCCATTTTGCTTCAGGAACATTTGTTTAAGTTAACAACCCGCTGGTTGACCAAGAGCCAATTGGAAAGCATTACCCTGGATGCTGATTCCACTGTTAAAACGGTGTATGGTAATCAACAAGGCGCTGAAAAGGGCTATAACCATAAAAAGCCGGGAGCTAACAGTTATCATCCGATGTTAGCCTTTGTCAGTCAACTGAAGCTGGTCGTTAATAGTTGGTTTCGTTGTGGTTCGGCTTACACCTCCAATGGCATTTGTGAATTTATTAATCAGACCCAAGCCCTGCTACCGTCGAATATCAAGCAGGTATTTTTCCGCGCCGACAGCCGATTTTTTAATGGTGCCTTATTTGATTTATTAGAAAGTTTTCATTGGACGTATTTAATCAAAGTTAAGTTGAAAAATTTACAATCGTTGTTAGCAAGTCAAAACTGGTATCCTTTACCAGGCCATCCTGATCTGGCCATTTGTGAATTCCAATATCAAGGGAAATCTTGGACCAAGAAGCGAACCTTAAAAGCCATTCGCATCATCACCGAGTGGGTACCAGCCGATTTCATGGGCATCAGGCAATGGATTCCCAAATATGAATATGCCTGTCATTGCAGCAACTTAACAGTTGACGTACTTGAGTTGCATGAATTATATAAACACCGTTCCACCAGTGAAACCTGGATCGAGCAGGTTAAAAATCAACTGTTAGCTGGGGGGACTTTAACCGATGATTTTCATGCCAACGACATCTTATGGCAGTTGAATGTATTGGCGTACAATTTATCGGTCATGATGCGCTATAAAGTGAAACAACTTTGGCGACAAGAGCATGCCACCTTTCGAGATTGGTTCATCAATCTGCCTGCCAAATTGGTGCATGGTGGTCGTCAAATCAGCTTGAAAATTTATCAGAATTATTACTATAAAAATAGATGGATTGAATTGGATCGAATGTTACAGTTGTCCTAATAGCTAAAAAAAATAAAATAAGTTGACCCTCAGGAATTTAATCCTAATAAGAGGTGTACGCATCAGCGTCAAAATTTAAGCTATTTCTAGCATAAAAATCAGAAAAATCTAATAAATTCGCCTTAAAATTTAGCAATCAGAACTTGAATTCAAGAACCAATAGCCAAAATCAAGTTTTTTTTTATTGGTCTAAATTTTCATTTTAGAAATCTAGGTTGAATTTAGCAATTTCTCGAAGGCAAAAAAGCTGCTCGCTGGTGTATTTTCGATCAAGAGCCTTCCATAGGCAACCATGATCGAATATGCAACAAGGCTTTTACGACTTATCAAATTTTATGATTTCGGATAAACATCAAAGCCCATCACTTGAAAATGCTCGTCCATTGAACATACTTTTTGAATAGCATACTCTCGCATCAAAACAAAAGACGTACAATCTGTAAAGCTAAAGTGATGATCCTGATATTTTTTCATCAACGCCCATGCTGCAAGATCAATTTCCTGCGTAACACGAATAATACTACAAATTTCTTCATTCCAGAGTGAATCAATAAATGGACTAAATTTCTCGAAGGGAATCTTTCGAAATCTAAAGAGAGTTATCAATTCATCAACAACATAATTTGAGGTCACAAAGCGCTCATCTTGACTCTTTAAAATATTTACAACTTTTTTATGCTCGGCATCGCTTCTATCGACGAAGGCATAAAGAGCACCTGTATCAATGAAAAAGTTGTTAGCGCTCATAAATGATTTTATCCACACTTTTAGAAGTATCCATGAATCCCGATTCTATTATTCCTTGAAATTTAAAAAATCGACGTTTTTGTTCTTTGATCGAATTTGAATTATTATGGGATAATAAATAAACCAGGACTTTAACTTTCTGGTTATTAAATTTTTGCAATCCATCAAAGGAAATAGACCCATCTTTGATGGTGGTGATGGCCTTCAAAGCTTCCATACTAATCCTCGCCATATTAAGTTCATGAAATTGAAATCGTTCTACATTGAGTTATATCTGGATTAATAATAAAAATAATTTAAGAATTTGTCAAGACAAATTTTGTAGATGAAGCCAATCGATAATGTTTTTTTTTGGTATCAGTTGGTTTCATATCTCGATTGGGCATTTAAATATGGTATTATCACTAGAGAAATTTATGAATTGAAGCCGCCGCTCTTATCCCTTCCGCCACGGCCTGCACCGCCGTCGTTCCGCCATTGATGATATCACCACCAGCAAAGACTTTTTCAATGGAGGTCTGGAAATGCTCATCTACTTTGATCCAGCCATTAGTATCCAATTCCAGAGTCCCCAGTGCTTTTTTCGTCTCATCATCGATCCGCTGACCAATGGCTTCGATGACGTGATCGACGGGGAAAATGTATTCGCTATTGGGAATGATAGCGGGGCGGCGGCGGCCGCTGGCATCGAGTTCGCCCAATTCGGTGCGAGCAATTTTTATTCCCTTCAGATGGCCATTATCTGTCACATAATCCAATGGCTGGGAGAGAATCAGAAAATGGATGCCTTGTTCCAGCGCCGCATCCCGTTCCTTTTTCCAGGCAGGCATTTCATTGAACGAGCGGCGATAGATAATATAGACATCTCGTGCACCTGCTTGTTTGGCGACCACAGCAGCATCGATGGCTGTATTGCCGCCACCCAGGACTGCTACTTTTTTGCCGACCGATAAATCAGATTTGGTCTTAATGCGCTTCAAAAAAGAGAGGGCATCCTCTACACCATTGGGTCGATTGGTGGCTGAGGGCAAATTCATGGAGGCAGAGAGGCCGAAGCCGAGGAACACCGCATCGAATTTATTTCGGATGGATGCCAAGTTATTGGTCTCGTTTAATGGAAAGCTGGTATGCAGCACCAACCTTTTTTTATCTTTAGCCTCAAGAAATAAATTATTCGCTTCCTCGAACACGATCTGCGCATCAATGCGCTGAAATGGGATGGTCGTTCCAGGAATGCCGCCGATGACGCTGGCTTTTTCGAATATTTCGACCTGATGCCCCAATTGCAGCAATTTGGCAGCGCAGGCGATTCCCGCAGGCCCAGCACCGATGACCGCCACTTTTTTGCCCGAAGGTTTTTCTGGAATCCTGATCGTCGTCAATCCCAGCTCCCTCGCCTGACGGGCAATGGCTCGCTGAATTTCAGCAATCATGACTGGCGCATCTTTCATGATATTTTCCAGACAAGCGCCCTGGCATTGGACTTCGGTGGGACAGATCAAGGCGCACATCTCGGGAAACACATTTTTCTCCGATAGGATCGAATAGGCTTTTTCGATATCGCCTTCGGCGTAGGCTTTGATAAAGCCAGGCACATCCAATCCCGCAGGACAGGCGAGCTGGCACATCGGCGAGTCGCAATCCCGACAGCGCTCAGCTTCCCGTTTCAAAGTATCGGCAGCACGCCGACGGGCTTTTTTGTATTCCGCAGCATAAATTTCTTTGTCTCGAATCACGCAGCCCGTGCGGCCGCCATCCCGCATGATTTGCGAGCAGGCGGAACACGTAACGCAAACCTTATGCGGATCCATCGCCCCCCTTTCCATCAAATCCTTGACCGAATCGGGATAGGCGAATGCTCCTCTCCCCTGTCCTACTAAAGTTGCCCTGCCCTGTTGAATGATGGCCGCCGCCACATTTGGAAAGAAATGTCGCAGCCAGGAATATCCAGTTCCCACCACAGGCAGCTCAGGAAATTCCTGCTGAATCTCTCCGATGATATTCAGCAATCGCACCACACCGACCAGCGGATGCTCATCTGGCGGATTGATGCCCACCACAGGAAAATCGTACGGCCGACCGAAATGGGGATTGAAATACGGATTGCCGATGGTGAGATTGATGATCGGATAACCAATCTTGATTAGCTCTCGGATCAGTGCCTTTGGCTCGCTAAGATCGGGTTTCATATAATCCTTTTGATCGACACCAAAGCCGTACGGGTATTGAATGGCATCGTACACATTGAGTCGGCTGGTGACAAAAATTCCCTTTACATTTTCCTTAATTTTAAGAGCCGTTTCCAGCAGAAATCGAGTGCGGTTTTCAAACGGGCCGCCGTACTTGCTATTTTCTCTGGTGAAGGATGCCAGCAGTTCGGAGACGAGATAGCGGTGACAGGCTTTGATATCCACACCATCGAATCCTGCCTCGGCCGCCAGTTGAGCCGATTGGACATAAATCTCTTGCAAATGGTCCAATTCCTCATCGCTGATCAGCGGATAATCGGGCGGAAGGTTATGCAGTGGATCCAGAATTTTGCTGTGATGAGCGATGATAGGTTTGGGCTTCCCGAATGGTTTAGAATAGCGGCCCGAGTGTGTCAATTGCAAAATGAGAAGCGGATTGTGATCGCTGCCGAAGTTTTGCTGCGCTGTTTTCCGAGTTTCATCCACCAATTTTTTATATTGATCGACATTTTGTTTGTGGATATAAAGCTGTCGGGGATTGGAGCGGGCTTCGGGCAGAACCGCCGTAGCCTCGAACCAGAGAAGTCCGCTGCCGCCCGAAGCAAATCTGCGATAACGGCGAAAGGATAGCTCCCCAGGCGCACCATCTGGCTCCGAATCGAATCCCTCCATGGGATGAACGGCAAGGCGATTGGAAATTTGCTTGCCTGCGATGGTTACTTTTTCAAAAAGAATTTGAATGTTATCAGAGAAAGGTAAATTCAAGCCCAATTCTTCGGCTTTTTTTAATAAGGCATCTTTGTCTTTAAATTTGAATCTCGCATGTTGGGACATATTCATTCCTTCACTTTGTTCACATCATTTTAGCAATACCATTCTGTCAAAATCTTTTTAATGTTTTGCAGTCCATTTCTCATCCTCCGTTCGCAATGCCTCGGCCACTCGGGTCTCGGCAAAACCGCAATCTCGCCCGCCTCAAGCTTCTTCTTGCTTTTCTCCGCCAGCTTCAATAGCCGACTCATTTCCAGCACGGTTAAATCGGGAAATTTGGATAGAAATGTGGGATCGAAAATGGGGATGTCGAAGCTGCCGCCGTGATCTTCGATGGATAAATTCACTTCTCGATCCAAAGTCGCCAGCCGTTTCAATATTTTTTCCCAATCAACAACGCCCGTTCCCACCTCGCAGGTCATGGAGACGAAGCCCTGCTCGTTCAAAAAAATTGCCCCGTCCTTGCAATGCGTGGCAATTACCCAGGGCAGAATCCGTTCGGTTCCCATGACAGGATCTTCCAGCATGGTCAACAGGTTCATCGTGTCCAGACAGACGCCGAGGTAATCGCCTGGCTCGGCTTCGCACATATCGAATAGTTTGATTAGCTCAAACGTGGTGAACTCGAAATGCAATTCGATGCCCAAGATAACATTGAAATCTCTCAGCATCTGTCGCTGGGTTTTTAGACTTTTTGCCATCTCCCGCAGCAGAGTTTCGGTCTGGGGCGAATTGTCCTGCCATCGCATTAGTCCGCCCGAGCAGGAACGAACCACGGACACGCCCAGCGTATTGGCTTCTTCCGCCACCTTGCGATTGATCTTTTCCAAATCGATCCGCTCCCAGGTGGTCGTGTTAAACGGAATGTGCTGAAATCCGCCCCATTCGAGATAGAGATTTTTCTCTCTGGCATATTGAGCCAGGTCTTTCAGGAATGGCTTGTCGATCACCTGCCCTTCTTTCAAATTCAATTCCGTGAAGTGAACGCCATCAGCGTCGTTTCCCTTCGCCCAATCCAGCACTTCAAAAGGCGATAATTGCAAAGGCCTGATGCTATAGCTATCGATGCCGACTTTGAATTTTTTCATTTACCTTCTTCCTTGGTTTAAATTTTGGTCTCAGAAATGAAAGATCTAAGATTTAAATTTTTCTGTACCCTTTCAGTTCTGAATCCATTCTTTAATCCAATTGCCGTTTTATTCAGCCGCATTAATATAAAAATTTAAAATCAAAATGCTACTAAATTTTTTAATCAAAGAAAGCATTCCTAAACCTCGGAGGTTTAGGAATGCTGGTCTAAATTTTTTAATCATCAAGAGAACATTCCTAAACCTCGAAGGTTTAGGAATGCTGATCTTTATCAGAAAAAAATGATTGACATCAATCAAATAAAATGATATATTACGATGTAAACGTTTACAGTCATCAAGATTCATTCGCCAAAAGGGCTCATCAGATGAACAAATGTCGTTCTCACCGTCTCCCAATTTTCATCTGTTTGCTTCTTTTTTGTCAACTGATTAGCTGTCATCGAAATCTATCCGACCAAACCGAAATCACCTTCTGGGCCATGGGTGCCGAGGGCGAACATGTCCAGCCATTGATCCGCCAGTTCGAAGCCCAGCATCCCGACATCAAAGTGAAGGTTCAATCCATCCCCTGGGGGGCAGCGCATGAGAAATTGCTCACGGCCGTAGCGGGACAATCCACGCCCGACATCTGCCAGTTGGGCAATACCTGGATCCCCGAGTTTCAGGCGATCGGCTCGCTGCTGGAATTGGATTCGCTGATCGCTCATTCCAACATCGTTGATAAAGAAAGCTATTTCGAAGGTATATGGAATACGAATGTGATTGGTCGCTCAACTTACGGCATCCCCTGGTACGTGGACACTCGATTG